>JAXDIL010000061.1:0-5540 GCA_034664005.1 Thermoleophilaceae bacterium
CCGACGCCACCGCCCTCACTGAGGCCGGGTATGTCGGTGAAGACGTCGAGAACATCCTCCTGAAGCTGATCCAGGCCGCCGACTACGACGTCAAGAAGGCCGAGACGGGGATCATCTACATCGACGAGATCGACAAGATCGCCCGCAAGAGCGAGAACCCCTCGATCACGCGCGACGTCTCCGGCGAGGGCGTGCAGCAGGCGCTGCTGAAGATCCTCGAGGGCACGGCCGCCTCGGTGCCGCCGCAGGGTGGGCGCAAGCACCCGCACCAGGAATTCATCCAGATCGACACCACCAACGTGCTGTTCATCGTGGGCGGTGCCTTCGCCGGACTGGAGCACATCATCGGCTCGCGGGTGGGCAAGCGGCCGCTCGGCTTCAACAACGACTCGGCGCTGCGCCGGCCCGAGGCCGAGGTGCCCTCGAGGATCTTCAGCAGGGCCTGCTGGACCCCCTCACCGGAGACGTCGCGCGTGATCGACGGGTTCTCGCTCTTGCGGGCGATCTTGTCTATCTCGTCGATGTAGATGATCCCGGTCTCGGCCTTCTTCACGTCGAAGTCGGCGGCCTGGATCAGCTTGAGCAGGATGTTCTCGACGTCCTCGCCCACGTAGCCCGCCTCGGTGAGCGCCGTGGCGTCCGCGATCGCGAACGGCACGTTCAGGATCTTGGCGAGCGTCTGCGCGAGCAGGGTCTTGCCGCAGCCCGTGGGACCGAGCAGAAGGATGTTGGACTTCTGGAGCTCGAGGTCCTGCTCCGCGTCCGACTGCATCATCTGGACGCGCTTGTAGTGGTTGTAGACGGCAACCGACAGCGTCCGCTTCGCCGGCTCCTGCCCGACCACGTACTCCTGGAGGACCGAGTAGATCTCCTTGGGCTTCGGCAGGTTCTCGAGATCGAACGTCGGAGCTCCCGTGAGCTCCTCGTCGATGATCTCGTTACAGAGATCGATGCACTCGTCGCAGATGTAGACGCCTGGCCCGGCGATCAACTTCTTCACCTGGCGTTGCGACTTTCCGCAGAAGCTGCAGAGGAGTTGTTCGTTCGAGTCCGTTGGTCTGGCCACTCTTACTCTCCCTCGGCGCGAGGGTAGCGCACCTGAAGATACGCGGCGAAAGGCCTAGTCCCTTCTAGACGGTTGATCTAGGTCGGCCCCAATCGTGGCGAACGACGCGCGCCTAGTGCTTCGCGATCACGCGGTCGATGAGGTTGTAGTCCTTCGCCTCTTCCGCGCTCATGAAGTAGTCGCGCTCGGTGTCCTTCGCGACCTTCTCCAGGTCCTGCTTCGTGTGCTTCGCCAGGATCTCGTCGAGCCGGCGGCGCACGTCGATGATCTCCCTGGCGTGGATCTCGATGTCCGTGGCCTGGCCCTGGAACGCCGAGCTCACCTGGTGGATCAGGATCTTCGAGTTCGGCAGCGACATGCGCTTGCCCTCGGCTCCACCGGCGAGCAGCAGCGCGCCCATCGACATCGCGATGCCGACGCAGATCGTCTGCACGTCGGGCTTGATGAACTGCATCGTGTCGTAGATCGCGAGCCCCGCGTACACCGATCCGCCCGGCGAGTTGATGTACAGCGAGATGTCCTTGTCCGGGTCCTCCGACTCGAGGTGGAGGAGCTGGGCCACGACCAGGTTGGCGATGTCTTCGGTGACGGGGGTACCGAGAAAGACGATCCGCTCGTTCAGCAGGCGCGAGTAGATATCGAAGGCGCGCTCGCCACGAGACGTCTGCTCGACCACCATTGGAACGAGAGGGCTCATAGGGTGGGAGACTCTAGCGGCGCCTCGATCGGCTTCGCGTGCTCGACCACCAGGTCCACCGCCTTGCGCATGGCGATGTCCTCGCGCAGCGCCTCGTCGGCGCCCTGGGAGCGCGCCCGCTTGAGCGCGCGCTTCAGCTGCTTCTCGCTCGCGTCCGGCGGTGCCGAGGCGCGCAGCGCCTGGTCGAGCTCCTCGTCCGACACCTCGATGCCCTCCGCGTCGACGATCGCGGCCAGCACGGCCTCGCGCTTCAGCGCGATCTCCGCGTCGGACTCCGACTCGGTGACCAGCTCCTCCTCGGTCTTGCCGGTCATCGCGAGGTACTGCTCCGGGTTGATGCCCTGCGCGGCCATGCGGCGCGCGGTGCGGTGCCACATCTCGTGCGCCTTCGAGTGGACGAGCTCGTGGGGCACGTCGATCTTGGCCTGGTCCACGACCGCGTCGACGGCCGCCTCGCGGAACTCGCCCTCGATGGCACGCTCCTCGGCCTGCGCGATCCGCGACTCGATCTCGCTGCGCAGCTCCTCGAGCGTGTCGTAGCCGCCGGCCTCGACGGCGAAGTCGTCGTCGAGCTCCGGCAGGCGCTTCTCCTTGACCTCCTTCACCTCCACGGCGAACGACGCGTCCTTGCCGGCGAGGTGCTCGGCCGGATAGTCGTCCGGGAAGGTGAGCTCGACGGTGCGCTCGTCGCCGGCTGACGCTCCCTTGAGCTGGTCCTCGAAGCCGGGGATGAGCCGGCCGGAGCCGAGCTCCACGACCTGCCCGCGGCCTTCGCCGCCCTCGAACGGCTCGCCGTCGAGCGAGCCGACGAAGTCCATCACCACGAAGTCGCCCTCATCGGCGGCGCGCTCGACGTTCTCGAGCGAGGCGAGCGACTCGCGCAGCCGCTCGAGCTCGGCCTGGACCTCCTGGTCGTCGACCTTCGGGTCGCGGCGGCCGACCTCGATGCCCTTGTAGTCGCCGAGCTGCGCGGGCGGCACCACACCGACCTCGATCGTGAAGGCGAGCGGCGAGCCCTTCTCCGGGAGGTCCGAGAGGTCCACCTGCGGGTCGCCCACGGTCTGGATGCCCGCGTCGGCAATCGCCTCCTCGTACCAGCTGGGTAGACCCTGCCTTACGGCCTCGTCGAGCACGGCCTCGCGTCCAACCTGGCGAAGCACGACCTCCGGAGGCACCTTGCCGCTGCGAAAGCCGGGGACGCGCATCTCACGCCCAAGCTGGGACGCGGCGCTCTTCAGCTCGCGCTCGAGCGTCTCGGTGGGAACCTCAACGTCCACGCGCACGCGCGAGTCCGGGAGCTCGGTGGTCTTGGTGGTGACAGCGGCCGACATTTGGACCGGTGACATTAGCGGCGTTAGTGTGGACAGGTGCGCTGGATCGCCGTCTGCGCGGCATCCCTGGTAGCGCTGTCGCTCGCGGCGCCTGCGGCCTCGGCGCCGCGCCGCGGGCCGTCGCCCAAGGCCCAGGCGGCGAAGCGGCTCAGCGTCCTTGTCAAGCACACGCGCAAGCTCCCGAGGAAGCTCGCGAGCGCGGACACCAGGCGCGGGCTCCTGCGGCTGGCGAAGTCGGCGAAGCGCGGCTCGCGGCGCAACCCGTGCAGGTCCGCCCGGACGCTCCGCGCCTACCGGCGCGGCCTGAGGCGCGTGCGCCGGCCGCGCCTCAAGAGCAACACGCCCAGCAGCTCGTCGCCCCGCGGCCAGCTCGAATCCGACACGCTGGCGGCGAACGTCGCGCTCCTGGCGCTCCCGCGCGCCCGCCGCTGTGGCGGGCGGCGCGTCAGGGCGGCGCAGGCCAAGGGCACGGTGCTCGAGAGCGACGAGCGCCACCTGCGCATGCTCCTGTCGCTGCCGCTCCCCACGTTCGCGGCGCACCAGGTCGGCGGCAGCGAGTACCAGCAGATCTTCATGGAGGGCGCAGGCGAGACGAGCGCCGAGGGCAAGCCGGGGCTCCCCACGCTGAGCAAGTTCTTCGCGGTGCCCGAGGGCGCCGACGTATCGGTGACGGTGAACCGCGCGAGCGGCTACGACCTCGACGGGGTCGACCTCTACCCGCACCAGCCCGACCCCGTGGACCGGCGTCTCCCGGGCGAGCCGCCCGCGTCCACCTTCCTCGAGGACCCCTTCGTGAAGTCGAAGCGCGCGTACCGGTCGCGGAAGTCGTTCCCGGCCAAGGCGGCCGACGCTGACGTGCTCGGCAAGATGCGCGACCTGCGCATCGGCGGCGTGGAGCTGGCCGGCGCGCGCTACAAGCCGAAGAGCAGGAAGCTGCACGTGTACACGTCGATCGACGTCACGGTGAACTTCGGCGGCGGGAACCAGGGCACGTTCGGCGACGGCACCCAGATCGGCTCGCCCTGGGAGGCGTACTTCGCGCGCAACTACGGGCGGCTCGTCGTGAACGCGGAAGCGGCGCTCGGAAAGCTGAATTTCGGTCCCGCGAAGCCGTTCTGCGGCGAGGACATGCTGGTCGTGACCTCGCCGGCGCTGAAGCCGGCGGCGGACAGCTTCGCGAACGCGCGCAAGGCCGCCGGGTACCACCCGCGCGTCGTGCTCGTGGGAGCGGACCCGGGTCAGATCGGGACGACGCCCAACCAGATCCAGGCGTACATCCTCGGGGAGCTGAACGCGGACTGCGAGGTGCGCCCGAGCTACGTCGTCCTGTTCGGCGACACGTCGCACGTGCCGACCTGGCACCCCCCGTGCAAGGAGAACGGCGACGCGAGCGAATGCAGCATCCCCTCGGACCTGCCCTACTCGCTCAACTTCCCGTCCGACCTGTTCGCCGACGTGATGCTCGGCCGCATCCCGGCCCCGGACCTCGACAGCGCCAACGCCGTCGTCAGCAAGATCGTGGGCTACGAGACGGCAGCACCCTCGAACAACGTCGACTTCTACACGCACACCACCGTCACCGCGTATTTCGAGCAGCGGAACATCTGCGTGCTGAACAACGGCGAATCCGGCGAGCCGAACTGCAAGGAGAAGAACGGCCCCGTGACCGGCCACTACGAGCCGGATTACCCGAATCACAGGGACGGTCGCGGGTTCACGAAGACGGCCGAGACCATCCGCACGGCGATGGTCGATGCCGGCCTCAATGTCGACCGCGTCTACACCAAGGGCGGCGACCAGGTGATCCCGGAGGAGTACTACGACGGCACGCCTATCCCCGACCACCTGCGCCTGCCGACGTTCCCATGGGACGGCGACGGGAACGACCTGCTGGACCACTACAACGACGGGCGCAGCCTCATCCTCCACCGCGATCACGGCTACAACTTCGGCTGGTCGCACCCGTCCCTCGGGAACATCAACGTGTTCCAGATGAACAACGGCACAGAGCTGCCAGTCGTGTTTGGAGTGGACTGCTCCAGCGCGACGTTCGACATCCCGGGCTCTCCGAGCTTCGTCGAGTCCCAGGTGATGAAGCCCCAGGGCGGGGCGTTCGCCGGCTTCGGCGACACGCAGGTCAGCCCGACGTGGCCGAACAACCACATGGCGCTCGGGTTCTTCGACGCGCCGTTCCCGCTGCTCCTGCCGAACTTCGGCTCCGACACCCCCACCAAGCGGCTGGGCGACATCCTGCTGAGCGGCAAGGCCTACATGGCGGCCAAGAACGACGGCGGCGCGGAGTACCAGGAGCACTACCTGTACCACCTGCTCGGCGACCCCTCCGGTCAGATGTGGTCGAACGACCCGGTCGACATCGACGTCACGAAGATCAACGTCAACCTGATCCCTATCGACGTGCCCAATCCTGGGGGCCCCGTCTTCAAGG
>JAXDIL010000069.1:0-24548 GCA_034664005.1 Thermoleophilaceae bacterium
GGCCCGATCTCGACAAAGCGCGTCTCCCGCACGAGCGACGCCGGCCGCCGCCGCGTGACCTTCCAGGCGGAATGGCTTCGGAGCGTTTGCGCAGGCTGCGCGAGGTCGAGCCGGAAGGCCTCGCAGACGCCGACGAGGCGGTCGAGAAAGCCGCGCGGAAGCCGAACGTCGTCATCGACGACGAGCGTCCAATCGGGCGCGCCCGCGCCGGGGCTCGCGCCGCCCGCCTCGCCCGCGGTCGCCGCCTCCAGCACCCGGTTCAGGTTCTCGAACTTGCCGCCGGTCAGATGCTCGGCGACGGTGTGGTCGCGCAGCGGGGCATCGGCCGGGCCGGTTGCGCCGAGGGCGATGCGCACGTTGTGGCGATCTGAGTGAAGGGAGTGCAACGCGGCGGGCAAAAGCGAGCCGGGGCGGTACACGCCGATTACGAGCACGTCGAGCGGCGTGGTGGCGCGGGCCGCGAGCCGGGCGGCGCGAACACGGGTGCCGGCGACGGTGTCGACCACGCCGTACGCGAGCTCGCCGAGCGTGCGCTTGGTCCGCCGCCAGGGATCCGTGACGTCACCGGCGTCGCCGGAGAGGAAGGACGACGGATCCGGGAGCGTCGCGCTCATTCGGCGCGCCGCCCACCGGGGCCGTCGCCCCCGTCGCGCTCGCCCGCTCCGCGCTCGCTCCCCCGCGCGGCCAGGGCCTCCAACACGCGGCCTGCTGCGTGGGCGCCCATGATCAGTCCCTGGGGGCAGGCTCGGCGCACGGTGTGCCAGCCGCAGCCGGCCAGCACGCGCAGCTCGCGGGCCATGCCGGGTGCGGTGCCGCGGCGCAGGTCGCTCGAGCGGGCGCCGCGGCCGCGGTGGTAGGCGGCGCGCGACAGCGATGCGAGGCCGGAGTCGCCGGGCGCGCGGCGGTGCTCGAGACCGGCGTCGGCGAGGTACACGATCCGCCCGCCGCCGGCGCGGAGTCGCAGGAGCCAGTCCTCCTCGTCGCCGTGGGCGCGGTCGAGCGTCTCGTCGAACTCGCCGATCCGCTCGACGGCGGAGCGCCGCACGGCGAAGTTCGCGCCCCAGACCATCTCCGCCTCCACGTCCTCGCCGCCCAAATCGAGCGTCGTGATCGGCGGCTCCTCGCGACCGCAGCCTCGCGGCGCGTGGCCCTCGAAGCGAGCCCGGATCGGGCCGCCGAACGCCTCCGCTTCCGGGTGGCGCTCGGCGCCCTCCAGGAGCGCGTCGAGCCAGCCTGGCGGCACGAGCACGTCGTCGTCCACGAACGCGATCAGGTCCGCGCCCGCGGCACGGAGCCCCGAGTTGCGTGCGGCGTTCAGGCTGCGCCGTTCGCCGTGGCGAATCAGGCGCGCGCCGAAGCGCTCCGCGACCTCGGGGGTCGAGTCGGTGGCTCCGTCGTCGACGACGAGGAGCTCGTGCGCGGCCTCCGTGCGCTGACGGCGCAGCGAGTCGAGCGTCACCTCGAGGTACGCCGCGCGGCCGCGCGTGGGGACCACGACCGTCACGCGCAGGGCCGGCCGGTCCATCAGGCTGGATAGCGTAGCCCCGCCGCATGCGCGTCCTCGTCGCACACAACCGCTACCGCCTCGTGGGAGGCGAGGAGCGCTCAGTCGACCTCCAGGTCGAAGCGCTCAGTCGCGCCGGAATCGCACACGCTCTTCTGGAGCGCAACTCGGCCGACGTGTCCAGGCCCCAGGCGGCGCTTGCCCTGCTGCGCGGTGGCCGCGACGAGCAGGACGTGGCCCGCGCCGCCCGCGAGCTCGGCGCCGACGCGGTCCACGTTCACAACATGCTGCCGCTGCTCGGCCCGCGCGCCCTCGCGGCAGCACGCGCCACCGGCGCTGCCGTCGTGCTCGCGCTCCACAACCTCCGCCTCTTCTGCGCGATCGGGGTGGCCGCGCGCGACGGCGGTCCCTGCTTCCGCTGCCACCACCGCAACACGCTGCCGGGGCTGGTGCTGAACTGCCGCGAGTCGGTCCCGGAGGCCGCCGTCTACGCGCTGGCGCTCGCGCGCCACCAGCCCGCCGTCTTCCAGCACGTGGACCGCTTCGTGGTGCCGAGCGAGTACGGGGCGCGCCAGTCGGCGCTGCTCGGCGTGCCGGGCGAGCGCATCCGGGTGCTGCCCCACTACCTGCCGGCCGAGGCCTTCGCCGAGCGCAGCCGCGCCCACGAGGGCGGCTATGCGCTCGTCGCTGCCCGGCTCGCGCCCGAGAAGGGCATCGACACCGCCATCGAGGCGGCGGCGCTCGCGGACATCCCGCTGCGCGTGGTGGGCGAGGGGCCGGCGGCCGCCTCGCTCGTTGAGCTGGCGAACCTCGTCGGCGGCAAGGTGGACTTCGTGGGCCGCCTCGACCGCGCCGGAATCGAGCGCGAGCTGGCGGGCGCGGCGATGCTCCTGATGCCGTCCCGCTACCACGAGTTCGCGGGCTACTCGGCGCTCGAGGCGATGGCGGCGGGCGTGCCGGTGATCGCCTCGGACCTGGGCGCGCTGCCCGAGCTGGTGGGCGAGCAGCGCTGCGTGCCGGCAAACGACCCGCACGCGCTCGCCGCGCGGATGTGGACGCTCTGGCGCGATGGTGAGGGCCGCCGCAGCGAGGGTGACGCGCTCATCGAGCGGGCCCGCGCGGGCCACTCCGAGCCGGCCTACGTGGAGAGACTGCTGGCGCTCTACGCCGGCGCGCGGAGCTAGCCGAGCTCTCTGCGCCAGCCCTCGATCGCGTCGGCCACGCTCTGCTCGAGCGGGATCTCCGGCGTCCAGCCACAGGCCGCCTCGAGCCGCGCGGCGCTCCCGCGTACCTCGGGCACGTCGTTGGGCCGGATGCGCTCCGGGTCGATCTCGTGCCGCACCCGGACCGATGCGACGCGCGCCGCGAGCTCCACAAGCTCGCGGACGGACGACGCCACGCCGCTGCAGGCGTTGTAGATCCCGGGGGGCGCGCCGGTCGCCGCGATGTAGGCCCGGGCGGCGTCGCGGATGTCGATGAAGTCCCTCTTCAGATCCGGGTCGCCGGTCCTGATCACGGCCTCGTGGGCCCCGGCAAGCTCGGCCTCCGCGATCTGGCGCGTGATCGTCCCGATCACGTACTTGTCCGACTGTCCCGGGCCGGCCTGGTTGAACGCGCGCACACGGACGATCTGCAGGCCGTAGGCGTCCGCGTACTGGCCCGCGAGCAGGTCGCACGCCGCCTTCGAGACCGCATACGGGTTCTGCGGCCGGAGCGGCGCCGACTCGTCCACCGGCAACCTGTCCGGCGGCCCGTACAGCTCGCTCGAGCTCGCGACGACCACCACGGCCTCGGGCGCCTCGTGGCGCACCGCCTCCAGCAGGTTCAGCGTCATCGCGAAGTTCTCGCGCACGACCGTCTCGGGATCGAGCCAGGACACGCCCACGGAGGCGTGGGCGGCCAGGTGAAAGATCGTTCCGGCCCGCGAGCGAGCCACCGCGGCGCGCACGGCGTCCCCGTCGAGCAGGTCGAACTCGCCGCGCCCCGGGGCGAGCGTGCCGTCGCCCAGCTCAGCAACCAGATGGCGGCCGGCGAAGCCGGTTCCGCCCGTGACGAGGGCGGGCCGCCGGATCTCAGGCACCGCGCAGCCAGTCCACGGTGCCCGCCAGCCCGGTGGGGAGGTCGACCTGCGCCTCCCAGCCGATCACGCGACGCGCCTTCTCCACCGACGGCCAGCGGCGCTGCACGTCGACCTCGAAGCTCGGCAGGTGGCGCAGCTCGAACTCGGCCGGGTCGCGCCCGCAGGCCTCCCAGATCAAACGCGCGACTTCAGCCACCGTTCGCTCGTCGGAGGCCGAGATGTTGAAGTCGTCGTTCTCCGCGGCCGGGTGTCCGAGCGCCGTGACGATCCCGTCGGCGATGTCGTCCACGTGCGTGAGCGTGCGCGTCTGCTCGCCGGAGCCGAAGATCTCGAGCGGCCGCTGGCCGGAGAGCACCTTCTGGATCAGGTCGGGGACCATGTGCGCGATCCCGGGCTCGGCGTCCGGGAACTCGCCCGGCCCGTAGGCGTTGAAGGGACGGCAGATCGTGTACGCCAGGCCGTGCTCGTCGTGGAGCGCGCGGCAGTAGACCTCGCCGGCGAGCTTGGAGAACCCGTACGCGGAGTACGGCGCCGGGCAGTGGCGCACGTGCTCCTCGGGCGTGGGGAAGACGGTCGCGTTCTCGAAGACCATCGAGGACGAGACGTACAGCAGCCGCTCGACGCGCTCGTCAAGCGCCGCCCGGAAGACGGCGTTGTAGAGAGCGTGGTTCACCTCGAGCAGCGTGTGCGGGAGCTTGTGGAAGTTCCCGATGCCGCCGACGATCGCCGCCAGGTGCACCGCGTGCGTGCAGCCCTCGGCCGCCTTGCGCGCCTCGCCGAGCTCGCGCAGGTCGCCCTGGTGGACCTCGCAGCGCTCGCGCATCCAGTCGGGCGCGTCGCGCTGGTCCGACACGCGCACGTTCCAGTCGCCGTCGCGCAGCAGCCGCCGCACTACGGCGGAGCCGATCGCGCCGGCGCCCCCGGTGACGAGAACCCTCCTCACTCGGCGATCGCGCGATCGCGGGCGACGCCGAAGACCTCGCCGCTGCCCGTCACGTTCCACGGATCCACGAGCAGCGTGCCCTCGGGAAGCCGCTCGAGCAGGCCCTCGAAGGCGGAGTGGTTCGTGGCCACCACGACCGCGTCGGCGCCCTCGAGCGCCGCGTCGAGTGGCTCCGAGTCGCCCGGCACGTGCGGGTCGTGCCGCGCCACGTGCGCCAGCTCGCGCTCCAGCATGCGGACGAGCTTGTAGGCGAGCGAGTCGCGCACGTCGTCGGAATCGCGCTTGAACGTGAGCCCGAGCACGGCGACCTTCAGGTCGCGCAGCGAGCCGCCGAGCCGCGACTTCAGACCCTTCACGATGAACAGCGGCACGGTCTCGTGCACGCGCGACACCGCCAGCAGCATTCCCGGCGCGCTCGAGCGCTCCTCGGAGAACGTGAAGTCCTTGCGGAGGCAGGCGCCGGCGGTGAGCCCCGGCGCGGCCATCCCGCCACGCGGGTAGTCGTGGTTGATCAGCTCGATCACGTCGAACACGTTCGCGCCGTACTGCTCGCACTCCATCATCAGGAGGTTCGGCAGGGCGAACTGCGTGTAGCGCAGGATGTTCGTCCAGATCTTCGCGAGCTCGGCCTGGACCGGGCTCGTCTGGACTATCTCCGTCCCGAAGGCCTCGAACAGCTCGGCCGCCTTCGCCGCGGAGTGCTCGCCCACGCCGCCGACGATGCAGGGCAGCGTGTCGATCTCGTCGAGGAAGTGGTTCTCCGCGATCCGCTCCGGCACGTGCGAGACGAACAGGTCCTCGCCCACGCGGAAGCCGCGCCGCTGCTCGATGTAGCCCGCGACCCACTCGGTCGTGCCCGGCGCGACCGTCGAGCGCAGGATCAGCGAGTGGCCCTCGCGCAGAACGGGGAGCAGGTCGTCGATCACGCCGCGCACGTGCGAGATGTCGATCTCGATGTGCACGTGCGAGGGCGTGTGGAGCGTGAGCACGATGTGGTCGGCGCGCGCGGCGTCCTGGACCGCGCGGGTCAGCTCGAGCCGGCCGCCGTCCATTACGCGCTCGAGCAGCTCCTGCGTGCCCGTCTCCGAGAAGGGCATCTGGCGACCCGCGACCTGGTCGAGCACCGACTGCTCGCGCTCCACGCCGATCGTGGGCAGCCCGCGGTCCGCAAACGACAGCGCGAGAGGCAGGCCCACCCGGCCGAGGCCGATGACGGCGACGCTCGCTTCCATCGGGTGCAGTCTAGGTGCGGCTCAGATACTGGCGCGCGAACGCCAGCACGAAGCGCGGGTTGAAGTAGAGGTAGCGCGGAAGCAGCCTGCGCGGCTCCTGCGCGATCCGGTAGATCCACTCGAGGCCGCGCTGCTGCATCCACGAGGGCGCCTGCGAGATGCGGCCCGCGTGAAAGTCGAAGGCGGCGCCGACGGCGCAGATCACGGGCACGTCGAGGCGGTCGCGCATGCGCGCCATCCACTTCTCCTGCTTCGGCACGCCGATGCCCACCCAGAGCACGTCCGGCTGCGCGGCGTTCACCTGGTCGACGAACGCGTCCTCCTCCTCGGCGGTCATCTCCCGGAACGGGGGCGAGTAGCCGCCCACGATGTCGATGCCGGGATGGCGCCGCCTCAGGTTCAGGGCGAGCTGCACGAGCGAGCCCTGGTCGCGCCCGCCGTAGAGCCAGACGCGGTGGCCGCGCTCGGCGCAGCGGTCGCTGTAGCGGAGCATCAGCTCGGGTCCGTAGACGCGGTCCTTCAGGTTCGCGCCGAGCATGTTGGCGGCCCAGACGACCGGCATCCCGTCCGGCAGCACGAGCGTGGCATTTCGGAGCGCGTCGCCCATCTCGGGGTCGTCGAGGCCGACCGTCAGGGCGTGCACGGCGACGGCGCAGACGTACCCGCGCGTCCGCGTCTCGACCATCGCGTCCATCGCGCCCATCGCGCCGCTGTAGTCGGTCATGGCGATCGGGACGCCGAGGATCTCGCGCGTGGGGATCTCGTCGGCGACTGCGGGCGCGCTTGCTGCCGCGTCACTGTGCGGCTGTGGACGGATCATCGGGCGGCCGCGAAGTGTAGACCCGCATGGGACCGCCGACGCTGTACGTATCGTGGCGACCATGCGTGGCCCCGGCGAGGCGCGGCTGGTCGCGTCCGGCGCGCTCCTCCAACAGCTGGCGCAGGCCTCCGGTCTGCTCGCGCTGCTCGTGATCGTGACGCTGCTGGCGAGGCGCCTGGACAGCGTTGCCGAGCTGGGCGCGTACGGGCTCGTGGCCTCGCTCGCGGGCTACCTGCTCGTGCTCCGCAACAGCGTGGCGAGCGCTGCGGTGCGGGCCATGGCGGCGGCTCCGGACCGCCAGACGCGCGCCGAGCTGTTCGCGGCTGCGGCGGCGCTGTACGCGGTCGTCGGCCTCGCCACCGGGGCCCTGATCGCGCTGGTGGCCGCTGTGATCGGCGCGACCGTGCTCGATGGTTCGCTGGCGAACGATGCGCGCCTCGGCGGCCTCGGCCTCGGGGCCCTCACCGCGGTCGGCATCCTGGCGAGCGTCAACCTGGACGGCCTGCGCGCCGAGCGCATGTTCCCCACGGCGGCCGGGGCGGAGATCGCGTCGGTGGCGGTCTACCTCGTGCTGATGGTGGCGCTGATCCTGGCCGACGCCCGGCTCGCCCTGATCATCGCGCTGAGCGGCGCCCTGCCGCTCCTCAGCGGGCTGATCTGCGCGCTGCTGGTGCGCCGCGCCGGCCTGCCCTTCCGGCTCGCGCGGCCCGGCGCGTTCGCTCGCCACCGCGGCGCGATCGTCCCCACCGCCGGCTGGCTGCTCGTGATCGAGCTCTCGAACCTGGCGATGTACGCGTCGGGACGGATCGTGCTGGGCGCCTACCGCACGCCGACGGCCGTGGGCCTCTACGAGGGACCGGTGCGCGCGCACAACCTGCTCTACGCGCTCGGCGGCGCACTGGCGGTGCCGACCGTGCCGACCGCGTCGCGCTACGTGGCCGCCGGGGACGAGCGGCGCCTGCGCGAGCTGGCCGTGCGCGGCAGCCGCTACACGCTCGCGCTGTTCGTGCCGCTGTGCGTGACGCTGATGGTGCTGGCCGAGCCGATCATCGGCGTCTGGCTCGGCGAGCGCTACGCCGAGGGCGCCGCCGCGCTCACGATCCTCGTCTCCTACTGGCTCCTGTACGGAGCGCTGATCGTCACTCCGGGGTTCCTCGCCGGCGCCGGCCAGGCGCGCGCGGCAGGGCAGACGCTTGCCTGCGCCGCCGTGCTCAACCTGGTGCTCGCGCTGGTGCTCACGCCCGAGCTCGGCGTCGAGGGACCGGCCGTGGCCACAGCGGGCGCCCTGGTCGCGGCGTTCCCGATCCTGCTGCGGATCGGGCTGCGGGCGTCGGGGGTGCGGATCGGTGAGCTGCTCGCGCGCGCCGTCGGGCCGGCGTACGGGCTCGGCGCGCTGCTTGCGCTCGCGCTGCTTGCGCTCAGGCTCGGCGCCGACCCGGACACGCTGCCCGCCGTCGCTGTGATCGCCATCGGCGGCGTGGCCGCCTACTGGGCCGCTTTCTACGCGCTGGTGCTCGAGCCGGGCGAGCGCGCGCTGGCGCGCGGCCTGGTGCGCCGCGAACCCGTCGAATAGCTACGCTTCCGCCGCTTGAAGAAGGGTCTAATAACCGGCATCTCCGGCCAGGACGGGTCCTATCTGGCAGAGCTCCTGCTCGAGAAGGACTACGAGGTGCACGGCATCGTCCGGCGGTCGTCGAGCTTCAACACCGGCCGCATCGACCACCTCTACCAGGACCCTCACGAGAAGGGCGTCCGGCTGCGTACGCACTACGGCGATCTCGCCGACCCGGTCGCGCTCACGAAGCTGATCTACGAGATCCAGCCGGACGAGATCTACCACCTGGGCGCGCAGAGTCACGTACGCGTCTCCTTCGACATCCCCGAGTACACGTTCGACGTGACCGCGGCGGGCACGTTGCGCCTGCTGGAGGCGATCCGCGAGGCCGAGGTGACCACGCGCTTCTACCAGGCGTCGTCCAGTGAGATGTTCGGCGCGGCGCCGCCCCCGCAGTCGGAGAGCACGCCGTTCCACCCGCGCAGCCCCTACGCGGTGGCGAAGGTCGCGGCCTTCTGGGCCGCGGTCAACTACCGCGAGGCGTACGGGATGTTCGCCAGCAACGGGATCCTCTTCAACCACGAGTCCGAGCGCCGCGGCGAGACGTTCGTCACGCGCAAGATCACCCGAGCGGTCGCGCGCATCAAGCACGGCCTTCAGGACAAGCTCTACCTCGGCAACCTGGACGCGAAGCGCGACTGGGGCTACGCGCCCGACTACGTCGAGGCCATGTGGCTGATGCTCCAGGCCGACGAGCCGAACGACTTCGTGATCGCCACCGGCGAGATGCACTCAGTGCGCGAGTTCCTGGAGCTGGCCTTCCAGCGCGCCGGACTCGACTGGCAGACGCACGTGGAGATCGACCCGCGCTACTTCCGCCCCTCCGAGGTGGACGCGCTCCAGGGCGACCCGACGCGCGCCAAGGCGGCGCTCGGCTGGGAGCCGCGCGTGGGCTTCGAGGAGCTGGTCGGGATCATGGTCGACGCCGACCTGACCGCTCTCGAGGACCAGCTGGCGGGCAAGGTCACGCGCCACAGCCACGAGGGCACCGGGCATCACGGCGCTACGCTTCCGAGCCCATGAGCGCGCAGCCTGATCCCGGCTTCTGGAGCGGAACCGCGGTCGCCGTCACGGGCGGCGCCGGCTTCCTCGGAGCGCCCACCGTCGAGCGGCTGCGCGCCCTCGGCGCGGAGCCGCGGGTGGTGCGCTCGGCCGAGTACGACCTGCGCGATCCGACCGCCACCCGGGCGGCGCTCGAGGGCGCGGAGGTGGTCATCCACCTCGCCGCGCGCGTGGGCGGGATCGGCTTCAACCGCCGCAACCCGGCCCCGCTCGCCTACGACAACCTGATGATGGCCACGAACGTGTTCGAGGCCTCCCGCGAGCTGGGCGTGTCCAAGCTCGTGGCGGCCTGCTCGGTGTGCGCGTACCCGAAGTTCACGCCGGTCCCGTTCAGGGAGGACGACCTCTGGAACGGCTATCCGGAGGAGTCGAACGCTCCCTACGGGCTGGCCAAGAAGATGCTGATCGTGCTGTCCGACGCCTACCGGCGTCAGTACGGCTTCAACTCGTGCGCCCCGATCATGGCCAACCTCTACGGGCCGGGCGACAACTTCGACCTCGAGGACTCGCACGTGATCGCCGCGATGGTGCGCAAGTACGTGGAGGCCGTGGAGCGCGACGAGCCCGAGGTGGTGCTCTGGGGCACGGGCGAGCCGTCCCGCGAGTTCCTCTACGTGGACGACGCGGCGCGTGCGCTGCTGCTCGCCGCCGAGCGCTACGACTCCTCCGACCCGGTCAACATCGGCACCGGCCGCGAGACGCGCATCCGCGACCTCGCGGAGTCAATCGCGCGGCTCGCGGGCTACGAGGGCGAGACCGTCTGGGACAGCTCGCGCCCCGACGGCCAGCCGGCGCGCTACCTCGACGTGAGCCGCGCCCGCGAGGGCATGCAGTTCGAGGCCGAGCTCGACCTCGACGTGGGCCTCCAGCGGACGATCGACAGCTTCCGCGCCTCGCTGCAGCCGTCGGCCGCGTAGCGGGGCCTCGCCGGGCCACCCTCGATGCCGTCGTTGAGCCCTAGCCCAGCGCCGAGTCCACCTCGTCCGCGATCAGCCCCGCCAGCGCCAGCGAGGCTGTCGCCGCCGGCGAGGGGGCGTTGCGCACGTGGAGGGCTCGCTCCCCGCGTGAGACGACGAAGTCGTCGACCAGGCGGCCGTCGCGCGCCACCGCCTGCGCCCGCACTCCGTGGAAGCCAGGTTCGAGGTCGCTCGCGCGGAGCTCGGGCACGTACTCGGCGGCCTCGCGGGCGGCCAGCCGGCGGCTCGCCGCGCGGGCCAGCTCGCTCGCACCCGTGCGCCACCAGCGGCGTGCCATCCGCCAGGTACCGGGCCAGGTGAAGGTGTCGCGCCGCGGGGCGAGCAGGGCGGACGGGCCGAGCGTCACGGTGCCGTCGATGTGCCTGCTCAGGTGCACCCCGAGGAACGGCAGGCTCGGGTCGGGCACCGGATAGATCAGCCCGCGCACGAGCGAAGCGCGCTCGGGCCGCAGCTGCAGGTAGTTGCCGCGAAACGGCACGACACGCGGGTCGGGCGACTCGCCGGCCATCACCGCGAGCCGATCCGCCGATAGGCCCGCGCAGAACACGGCGAAGCGCGCCGTGGTCTCGTCCTCGGGGTGGCGCAGCACGATCCGCGACGCGGCGCGGGTCACCGACACAACGGGGCACCGAGTGACCACCTCAATGCCGTCGTCCGTCAGTTGAGCGGCAAGCGCCCGAGCCGCCACCCCGAAATCCACCACGCCCGTCTCCGGCGAGTGGAGCGCGGCCAGCCCGCGGCAGTGCGGCTCGAGCTCCTCGAGCTCGGCCGGCGAGAGACGGCGCAGCCCCGGCACGGCGTTCTCCCGCCCACGCCGCTCGAGCTCGTCGAGGCGCGCCAGCTCGCCCTCGTGCCGGGCGACGATCACCTTGCCGGAGCGCTCGTAGGGCACGCCGTGCTCGTCGCAGAACGCGTACAACGCGCGCGCTCCCTCGGCGCACAACCGTGCCTTGAGCGAGCCCGGGGCGTAGTAGATGCCCGCGTGGATCACGCCGCTGTTGTGGCCGGTCTGGTGGGTCCCGACCCGCTCCTCGCGCTCCAACACGCGGATCCGCAGCTCGGGATGGCGGCGGTGAAGCTCGCGGGCTGAGGCCAAGCCGACGATTCCCCCGCCCACGACGGCGACGTCCACCTCCATGGCGGCGACCCTACCGCGCTACCCTGCCGCGCCGTGGAGCTGCCGACCATCAGCATCATCACCCCCTGCCTGAACGCGGCGGGCACGATCGAGGAGGCGCTCGCCAGCGTGCGGGCCCAGGACTATCCGGGCATCGAGCACGTCGTCGTGGATGGCGGCTCCACCGACGGCACCGTCGAGATCCTGGAGCGGACGGAGGGCATCCGCTTCGTCTCGGAGCCCGATCGCGGCCGCCCGGACGCCGCCAACAAGGGCGTCGCGATGACGAGCGGAGACGTGATCGCCTGGCTGAACGCCGACGACGTCTACGAGCCGGGCGCCCTCCGCGTCGTGGGCGAGGCGCTCGCGGCGCAGCCGGACGCGGCGTGGGCAACCGGCTACTGCCGCATCATCGACGGCGAGGGCCACGAGACGCGCTCGCGCGTGACCGCCTACAAGAACTTCTTCCTGCGCCACTACAGCTTCGGCCTCTACCTGACCCAGAACTTCATCTCCGACCCCGCGACGTTCGTACGCCGCAGCGCGCTCGACCGGGTCGGCCTGCTCGACGAGCGCTATCGCTGGTCGCATGACTACGACCTGTGGCTGCGCGTAGCGCGGCTGAGCGACCCGGTGATCCTGCGCCGCTACCTCTCGAGCTTCCGCATGGCCGAGGGAACGCTGAGCATGACCGGGTTCGAGCGCCAGTTCGCCGAGCACGAGGAGTGCGCCCGGCGGCGCGGCGACGGGCACAGGCTCGCCGTCTGGACGAACGCCCTGACGAGCCGCGCCATCGTGGCCATCTACAGGCTCATGCGGCGCCGCCGCGCTCGCGCCAGCTAGCGCCCGCGAAGCGGCTCGCTCATCCGGAGCGCGAGCAGCCAGGCCTGGGGCCTGACGAGGCGGATGCCGAGCGCGAACAGCGCGAGCCCGAGCACCGCGGCCGCGACGTCCGCCGCCCCGCCGCCGAGCGCCGCGCCGAGCAGTCCCGCCGCGCCGAACGCGACGAGCGCCGCGAGCGCCATCGGGACGAGCTCGCGCCCGACCGCCGCCAGCCCCGCGCCGGTGAGGCGCCCGAGGGCGAGCCAGAGCATCGCCACGAGCGAGATCAGGGCGCTCACGGATGCCGCGGCGGCGAGCCACTCGTCGCTTCCGAGGTCGGCGGCGAGCGCGCTCAGCGGCAGGTGCACTACCACCGTCAGGAGCGCGACCCAGGCGATGCCGCCATAGCGGCCCTTCGCGAACGCGGCGAGCATCGGCACGGGCATCGCGCTGCTCGCCACCATCAGCCCGCCGAGCGCCAGGAAGGTGCCGGCCACCGTCGCCGGGTCGCCCGCGTCGAGCTTCGAGCCGAGCACGAGCTCCACCAGCTCGTCACCGGCGAGCGCCATCACGCCGAGCGCCGGCAGCACGAGCAGCAGGCCGCCGCGCGTGACGTTCTCCACGTGCACCAGCAGGCTCTCCGGCCGCCGGTCCCAGCTGCGCGACACCGGCGCCGCCAGCACGATGCCGGCGGTTCCCGAGCTCGCGCCGATCACGAGCATGGCGGCGAAGCTGCCGTTTTCGTAGAGCGTCTCGTCGCCGGGCTCGAGCCGGGCGGCGAACGCCACGCTGACGACGTAGGTGGCCTGGGCGAGCATGTAGCCCACCGAGCCGATCGCGATCACGCGCGCCGCCACGAGCGCGCCGCGCGCCGGCCCGAGCCGGCCGGCCGCGGGGCGGTAGCCGGCGCGTAGGAGCCGCACGCCGATCACGCTCGCCGTGAGCAGCGCACCCGCGGCCACTCCCACCGCCACGGCGTCGATCCCGAGCGGCCCCGAGAGCGCGAGCATCAGGAGGATCGCCGCGACGCCGCCGGCGACGTATGCGAAGCCGGGTGCCGCGAACTCGCCGCGCGTGGCGAGCGCGGCCGCGCCGACCGCGGCGCACAGGTGCGCGGCAGCCGCGATCCAGAAGATCGCCAGCGCCGTCCGCGCGCTGTCGGCGGCCTCGGACGGCAGCTCGCCCGTGAGCACGTCCGCCACGGGCGCGCCCAGCGCGATCAGCGGCACCGCGCCCGCAAGCGCGAGCACGACCGCGCCGCCGAGCAGGCGGTCGAGGTTCGCGAACATGGATGGGCCCTCCACGAGCCGGGCCGCCACCGATGCGCGTGCGCTCGTGGCGAGCGTCAGCAGCAGCCCGTACACGCCGTAGGCCGACAGGAGGCCGTCGGTCCGCGGCGTCTTGCCGAACTGCAGCACGATGGCGAGCGCCAGCACGGCGCCGAGCCCCATCGTCGCCACCACCGTCGCGCTCGTCACGAGGGCGCTGCCGGCGAGGCGATGCTCGGCAGCGGCGGGCTCGCCGGTCACGCGGGTGCGCAGCCCCTTCCGAGCCGCGTGACGGACAGCCCGGTCACGGTGACGGTCGTGGCAAGCGGCGCGGGGCGTCCCGTCGGGCGCACGACCAGCCCGGCGAAGCCGTCCGCCGGCACGCACAGCTCGAGCCGCACGGGCCGCGACCTGCCCGCTGCGAGCGAGCCGCTGCGGTACCCGTTGGGCGTCATGACCTCGTAGCCGCGCCGGTCCTCGGGCGGGGCCACCAGAACCATGCTCACGCTCGCCAGCTCGGTGCGCCCGCGGCCGTAGACGCGCACGCCCGCGTTCTTCGACACCAGGCTGAGGCCCACTCCGTCGATGTCGCGTGTGGCCCAGTCGGCCCTGTAGGGCCGGTGCGGGCGCAGCAGCCTGAGGTCGCCGTTGCGCTTCACGAGCTCACCATCCAGCCCAAGCCGGACGTCGCCGCGTCCAGTCACGAGATATTCGCTCTCGGGGCGGTCGGCGCGCACCGCGCCGGTGTCGTAGTCGAGTCGCAGCCTCCCGGCAGGGAAGGGCGTGTACGTGGTCCCCTCGCCGACCGCCCAGCTCTGGTCGGCACGCTTGTTGAAGAGCTCCGTCTCCCACCAGAGCGACTGCACCGGGAAGGTCGCCTCGGGCGACGGCACCAGTCCCGCCGTGGCGCCATCCGGCAGCGCCATGTCGATCCAGTTCCGTTGCTCGAGCGAACCTCCCACAGCGGGGCGGCTGCCGTTCCCCTTCGCGCTCATCTGATCGATCACGTAGCTCGTCTCGTAGGCGCAGAACAGGAGCACGGGGATCCCGACCAGGGCGAGGAGCGTCTCGCCGCGCGGCCGTTTCCAGCGAACGAGCACGGCGAGCGCGAGCGCCGCCGCGACGCTGAAGATCGAGATCAGCGTCGCGGGGGCCAGCGATTCGATCCCGAGCCGCTTGCCGAGGCCGACCGTGCGGCCGTCCAGCACCTGGTGGAACGCGCTCGACGGCGAGCTGAAGAAGGGGCCCGGCGAGGCGCGGTAGGCGGCGTAGTCAGCGAACAGCGCGAACAGGATGCCCGCGGCGACGACCGGCACGACCGCGCGGCGGCGGTCGTCCACGAGCCACGCGGCCATCGCGATGAAGAGCAGTGGCGCGACGTAGAACAGGTAGCGGTCCTGCACGCCTCCGTTCGCGAAGCGCAGGTTGAACGAGGCGACCTCGTAGGCGAGCGGCGGGATCGTCACCAGCGACATGACCGCGAACGCGTGCGCCGGCCGGTCGAGCGGGCGGACGAACGTCACCACGAGCCAGGCCGCACCGATCACGAACGGCAGCACCCCGATCGCCACGATCACGAAGTCGAGGTGGGTCACCACCGACCGGTGGATCCCGGGCGGCAGCAGCTGGCCCTCGGTGGCGGTGACCTCGTAGTTCCCGAGCACGCTTCCGAGCGCCCCCGCGGCCGCGAGCCCGCCCACGCCAGCGAGGCCGATCGCCACGGCCACGGTCACGACGACGTGCTCGCGCGCGGCGCGCCGCAGCGCCGGCCATGCCTGGCGCACCGAGCCGCCCGGGCCGAGCACGGCGAGGCCGAGCTCGTGGAGCACGATCACCGCCGGCAGCACCGCCGCGAGCACGACGAACTGCGTGCGCGCGAAGAAGGCGACAACGACCATCACGAGTGCGATCACGTCGCGGCGTGCGCTCGGCGCGACTGTCGCCCTGTGGAACGCCAGCAGCGTCCAGAGGAAGACCGGGTACGCCGCCGACTCCGTCATCACCATCAGGCTCATCGCGGCCCACGGGACGAAGGCCGAGAGCGCGGCCACGAGCCGGGCAGCGAGCCGCGAGCCGGTCACGTCGCGCGCGAGCAGGTAGGCCGGTATGGCCGCGCTCGCGATGAGCGCCGCGTTCAGGATGTGCACCGCCTGGAACGCGGTGGTGGCGTCGAACAGCGCGTACAGCGGCGCGAGCAGGATCGGGTACAGGACGCTGAGCGCGCCGAGGTACTCGCCGTGCACGTGCGGCACCGGCGAGAGCGTGTCGGTCATGGAGATGGCGAGCCTGGCGTTCTGCAGCTCGTCGCTCATCACGAGCCACTCGGTGACCTTCGAGGTCTTCGACACCAGGAACGCGAACGCGCCGAGCACGAGCAGGGCGAGCGAAACGTCCACGCGCGCGAGCGGGTTGCGGCGCGCGGGCGGCTCGACGGGCTTCTCCGTCGTGGTGCGCAGAGCGGTCAGCTCCGGGGGGCGGGCTGCTCGACCACGTCGGCCGTGACGGTGGCGTCCTCGTGCGCCACGCCAGGGATGCGCTCGCGGCGCCGCATCCGCTGCTCGACGAGCGCGAGCCGCTGCGCCAGCATTCGGTTCTGGTCGGCGAGACGCGAGACGGCGAGCGAGAAGTGCAGCAGCAGGACCAGGATGAACCCGAACGCGATCACGAACAGCGCCGACGGCGGGTAGAAGATCCCGATCGCGTCGGCGACGATCTGGAGCAGGCCCTTCCAGACCGCGAGCACCAGCAGGCTCAGGCCGCTGAACAGCCACAGCAGCGCGTAGCGCTCGAGCAGCCGCCGCCGGCGCACGAGCTCGAGCACGAACAGCAGCAGGCCGACTGCCGCCACGATCGCTACGAGTTGTACGCGGAGCTCCATGGCGTGCTAGAGGCCGTGCGTCGCAGCCACGGGCGCATCGTCACCGGGGCGGACGACCGGCCGCGCTCGGGCCAGGCCGATGAAGATCGCGAGCAGCACCTTGACCATGTAGTAGATGGACTTGCCCGAGCTGATGGAGGACACGCCACCGCCGCGCTGGAACATGCGGACGGGAACCTCCTTCATCTCGAGCTGATGGAAGTGAACCATCAGCACGGCCTCGACCTCGGGGTAGTCATGGGGATAGTCGCGCGCGAACAGGGAGATCGCGCGCTTGTTGTAGAGACGGAACCCCGAGGTGGGGTCGGTGATGCGCTCTCCCGAGATGCGCGACAGCAGGAAGGCGAAGATGTGGATGCCGGTGCGGCGTGTGACCGGGGCCCGGTAGTCGCTCTGCTCGAGAAAGCGCGAGCCGCACACCATGTCGAGCGTCCGGTCCCCGTCCATCGCGGCAGTCAGCCGCGCCAGCTCGGCCGGGTCGTGCTGCCCGTCGCCGTCGACCTGGACCATGTAGTCGTAGCCGTTCTCGCTCGCGAACACGAAGCCCGCCTGGACGGCGCCGCCGATCCCCAGGTTGAAGGGCAGCCGGAGCACCTCGGCGCCGGCCGACTCGGCCAGCTCCGCGGTGCGATCGGTCGACCCGTCGTCCACGACGAGCACGTCGTAGTCGGGCGCCTCCTCGCGCATCCGGCGGAGGACGTCGAGGATCGTGGCGCTCTCGTTGTAGGCGGGGACGACCGCCAGACGTGTAGGAGCTCCCTGCACGAATTGCCACGATAGTGTGTTCCCAATCCTGAGTGTGGGGGTGAAAGCAGTACGGCGGCGCCAGGCCGGGAGGCCGGGCTGGGAGCGGCTCTGGCGGCACAGCTACCGCCTTGGAGCACGCTGGCTCACGCGTGTCGCGCGCCATCGGGGCCGCGGCTGGCGCGTCGCCCTGCAACGGCTGCTCGTGCCGCTCGACCCGTCGCGCTACTACGAGCTGGGCGAGGTGGCTGAGGGCAGCTTCGAGGGCGACTGCCTCGACGTCTCGAGCCCGAAGCTGCTCGCGAGCCTGCTCCAGCGCGAGGGCCAGGGCCGCTGGACCTGCATCGACCTGTTCGAGCGCGAGATCGAGGCGTGGCGGCACGTGGACCCGGAGCTTGAGCTCGCCGTCGCGGACGCCACGCGGCTGCCCTATCCGGACGAGAGCTTCGACAACGCGATCTGCATCTCGGTGATCGAGCACGTCCCGGACGACGGCGACACGGCGGCGATGGCCGAGCTCTGGCGCGTGCTGCGCCCCGGCGGCGTGCTCCACCTGACCACGAACGTGGCGGCGGACTCGCACGACGTGCACCGCGACGACGCGCTCTACGGCGAGGCGAGCGCGGGAGCCGATGGCGGCGGCGTCTTCTTCGAGCGCCGCTACTCGGACGCCGACATCGACGAGCGGCTGCTCGCGCAGCCCTGGCAGGTGGAGCGCCGCGAGCTCTGCCGGCAGGTGGACGAGTCGATCGAGGAGCGCTTCTACGCGCGCGCGCCGTGGTCATATGCCTGGGGCGGAGCGCTCCGCAGGAGCTGCCCCGACAACTTCGAGCAGGTGCCGGATGCAGGCGCGCTCGCGGGCCGCGACCACGGAATCGCGTACCTGGTGCTCGTGAAGCCAGGCTGATGCGCGGCCACTATCCTGCGGCACTCGCAAGCGGAAGGGCGATATGGACGTACTGGTAACCGGGGGCTGCGGGTTCCTCGGCACGAACATGACGAAGGCGCTGCTCGAGCGCGGCGACAACGTTCGCGTTCTGGACAACCTGTCCCGGAGCGGCACGGAGCGCAACCTCGACTACCTCGAGTCCGAGTTCGGCTCGATGCCGCTCGAGATCCTGCGCGAGGACATTCGCGACGCCGACGCCGTCGAGCGCGCCGTGGCCGGCTGCGACGCGGTCATCCACCTGGCCGCGCAGGTGGCGGTCACGACGTCCGTCGAGCAGCCGCGCGACGACTTCGACATCAATGCCACCGGCACGCTCAACGTGCTCGAGGGCGCGCGCCGCTGCGAGCGCAAGCCCGCCGTGCTGTTCTCGTCGACGAACAAGGTCTACGGCGGGATGGAGGACGTGGTCGTCGAGGAAGGCGAGCGCCGCTACAGCTACGGCGAGCTGCCCCACGGAATCTCCGAGCAGCATCCGCTCGACTTCCACTCGCCCTACGGCTGCTCGAAGGGCGCGGCGGACCAGTACGTGCGCGACTACGCACGGATCTACGGCCTCAAGACCGTCGTCTTCAGGACCTCATGCCTGTACGGGCCGCATCAGTTCGGCAACGAGGACCAGGGCTGGGTCGCCCACTTCGTGATCTCCGCCGTGAAGGGGGAGCAACTCAACATCTACGGCGACGGCAAGCAGGTGCGCGACGTGCTCTACGTGGACGACGCGATCTCCGCGTACACCGCGGCGCTCGAGCAGCTCGACGAGGCGTCGGGCGAGGTCTTCAACCTCGGCGGCGGCCCGGAGAGCAGCGTGTCGCTGCTCGAGTTCATGGACAGCCTGGAGAAGATCATCGGGAAGCCGGTCGAGCGCGAGTTCGCGGACTGGCGCCCCGGCGACCAGCGCATCTACCTCTCCGACGTGCGCAAGCTGGAGCGCGAGCTCGGCTGGCAGCGCAAGATGGGCGTCGAGGACGGCGTTCGCGCGCTGCTCGGCTGGGTCACCTCGAACGACTACTTTCAGCCGGCCTCGAGCACCCGCTCGTAGAGCGCCACGTGCCGCTCGGCCGCGAGCGGCCAGCTGAACCCCGAGGCTCGCTGGAGCCCGCGTGCGCGTAGGTCCTCGCGCAGGGCGGCGTCCTCGGCGAGCCGGTTGAGCGCGCCGGCGATCGAGTCGGCGTCGTGCGGGTCGAGCGGGAGCGCAGCGTCCCCGCAGACCTCGCCCAGCGACCCGCTTCGCGACGCGGCCACGGGGCAGCCGCACGCCATCGCCTCGAGCGGGGGCGAGCCAAAGCCCTCGTACAGACTCGGGAAGACGAGTGCGAGCGCCCGGCGGTAGAGCGCGGCCATCGCGCCCGGCGACACGTGGCCGAGGTGGTGCACGCGCGCGTCGATCCCGAGCGCGCGCGTCCGCGCCCTCAGCTCGTCGAGCCTGCCGTAGTCCTGCCCTGAGAGCACCAGCTCGAGGCTCGGGTCGCCCACGCGGGCGAAGGCATCGAGCAGGCGCTCGTGGTTCTTGTGGGGCCAGAGGTTCGCGGGGTAGAAGACGAAGCGCTCGGGCAGGCCGAGCCCGACCAGCAGCGCCTCCTCGTCCGGGCGCGGCTCGGGCTGGAAGCGCTCGTGGTCCACGCCGTAGGGGATCACGTGCACGCGCGCCGGGTCCACGCCGCTCCGCACGAGCCGGTCGCGCGTGGCCTCGCTCGGCGTCATGACGGCGGTGGCGCGGCGGGCGGCGCGGTCGTACGCAAGCGCCCGGTAGCTCCGCTCCGCGCGCGAGAAGAACTCGGGCAGGTCGTGGTGCTGGAGGTCGTGCACCGTCACGACGTGCGGCCCGCGCGGCGCCGGGATCGGGATCGTCACGGGGTAGTGCAGGAGGTCGAGCCCGGACGGCACGTCGCGCGCCACGCGCCGTGGCAGCGCCCAGGCGCCGAGCATCGCGGCCGCGCGTGTCAGGGTGCCGTCACCCGGACGGTAGGAGCGCACCTCGTGCAAACGCACGGGCCCGCGCTCGAAGCCCGCATACACGGGCGCGACGTGGCGGTTCGCCAGCACCGTCACGTCGTCCGGGCCGTGGCCGTCGGCGTACGCTCCGATCAGCCCCCGCACGTAGGTCTCGCTGCCGCCGACGCGGCCGGGGAACAGCGTGAGGAGCGAGTAGCCGAGTCGCATCGCGGCGCTAGTTCAGCTCGACCCAGTCGAGCTTTCGCCCGCACAGCGAGCGGGCCTTGCCGGCGGGAATCCGCTCAGGGGCGCCCGTCTGCCCGGCCGGGACGAACACGAGCGGGCCGGTCACGTCCAAGCGGCGGCTGCCCGCCTGCCAGAACGGCTTGCCGAGCCCGACCACCGCGAACGCCGGGTCACGCTCCTCCACCAGGACCATGCCGAGGTGCTGCCAGCCCGAGTGGAGCCCGAGGTCGCGGAACGCGTCGCCCACCGCCCGCGTGCCGAGCATCAGCCGGATGCCGGGGCCGAACCCGCCCTGGATCCAGACGTCGTAGTTGCCGGGACCTATGTGCACGAACGGGAGCGCGACGCCGCCGCGGCGCGTCGCGAAGCCCTCCGTCGGACCTGGGTAGAACACGCCGCCGAACTGCTGCCACCTGTCGGCGGGCGCAGCGATCGGCTCCGGCCGTCCGGGCGCGGCCACGAGTTGGCCGTCGCCGTTCCGTGCGGCCGCGAGCAGCGCCTTCACCTCCGGGTTGGCGCAGTCGAGCCGGTCTGCGCCGTCGTAGCGCTCGGTGCCGAGCGAGAAGTGCGTCTTCGGCATGGGGCCCACGCGCCGGAAGACGCGGTAGTGCGGCGTCTCGTCGATCAGCTCGAAGTTCGCGGGCGGAACGCTGCCCGTCGGTCCCCTGCGGTCCACCAGCAGCTTGAAGCGCGACATGAAACCGAGCGTGTAGTCGTCGAAGTCCGGCGTGCGCGGCACCGGCAGCGGCACGCGGCCGTAGCGGAAGCCGCGGTCCGGCTGCCAGGCGCCCCAGGACTCCCACGCCAGGCTCTTGCGGAAGAAGTACTTCGCGTAGTCCTCGCGCTCGTTCACGAGCATCGGCCCCTGGCCCTCGTAGCGCTTCGAGAGGTCGATCATCTCCTCGAAGCGGTCCTTCGGCGTCATCCACGCGCCGGCGTAGACGAGCGAGTCCGAGGCGAGCACCCCGGCCGCGAGCAGGCAGCCCAATCCAAGCCCGAGCAGGCGGATCGGCCTGCGGCGGCGCGCAAGCGCGAGCACCCCGGCTGCGGTGGCGAGCCCGAACGCCGGCGCGAGCACGACGAACGACTTCGCGTCCAGGTAGATCGCATAGCGGGCCGAGATCACGACCGCGCCGACCCCGCCGGCGAGGAGAGCGAGCGGCGCCACGAAGCGCCGCGTCCGCAGGCCGTCGATCACGCCCACGAGCGCCAGCAGGGCCGCCACGACGACCGCCGCTCGGGTCGCGTTCCAGTAATCCGCCTCGGGGAATCTGTAGTCGTAGGCCAGCCAGACGTTGAAGGCCTCCACCCACGGCACCGGGCCGACCAGGTTGCCCACCTGAGCGGGGTTCACGAGGTCGTTGTCGCTCCCCTTCAGGAAGCTGATCGACGACAGCACCGCCGGCACCGAGGCCAGCACGGCCACTCCGGCGGCCGCAACGAGCGCCTTGGCGCGCGCGCGCCGGGCCGCCCCGGAGGGCGCCCTCAGCAGCAGGATCAGCGCCACGCCGAGCGCGAGCGGCGCGAGCCAGGCGAGCGCGCCGAGCCCGAAGATGCCGATCGCGGCAGCGGACGACACCGCTGCTGGCAGCAGTGAGCGGACGGTCGGGCCCTGGCGAATGCCGTGGAGGAGGAGGGCGAGCGTCCCGTAGACGGCGAGCGTGATCGCCACCTCCTTGGCGCCGCCCTGCGCGAGGTAGGAGTAGGGCAGGTAGCCGCATGCGATCGCCGTGCCCGCGACCGCCGCGAAGATCCGGCCCGCGCCGAGCTCGCGCACGAGCTGATAGGTCACGAGCGCGAGCATCGCGAGCATCACCGCGATCACGGGCGACCAGACGTGGAAGGCGTCGATGCCGGCCACGACCGTCCCGAACAGCGGCCACACGTGGCTGCCGAGCGGGTAGCCGCCGGTGAACACGGTCGACACGAACTCGTAGGACGAGGCGTTGTGATCCACCGCCTTCGCACCGTGGTCGCGCAGCAGCTCGACCGCGGACACGTGCACCGACGGGTCGTTGTTGAGGATGTAGCCGACCACGCCGGAGCGTCCGCTGCCCACGAGCGGGGCCATGCCGATCGCGTAGGCGGCGAGCGCGGCGCCGCCGGGCGCGGCGGCCGGGCTGAGCAGCTCGCGCCAGCGTGCGCGCCAGTCCTCCGGCAGGCCTTCGTCGCGGAACCAGAGCACGCCGCCGGCCAGCGCCGCGAGGGCGCAGACCACGACCGTCGGAATCCCCGGCACGCCGAGCTCGATGGCGAAGTTCATGAGCGCGACGCCGGCGAGGAAGCCCGCCGGGAGGGTCAGCGGTCCGAGCCGGAGTCCCGCCAGCCTGGCCAGCCCGGAGCCGAGTCCGGCTGCCGCGAGAGTGATCAGGAGAGGAGCGAGGATCCACGCCAGGCCGAGCGTCGTCGGCGACTTGAGATCCATGACGGCGGCACCTTAGCGAGTGCCTCGCGCTGCACAGCGAGCCCGGGGCGTTCCGTAAGGTGGCGCACGTGCGGCTGTGCTTCGTCGTCCAGGAACTGTCGCCCTCGGGCGGAGTCAGCGTGATCGTCTCGCACGCACGCGCGCTTGCCGCAGCCGGCCACGAGGTCGAGCTGGTCGTGACCGATGGCAACGCGACGTCGCAGGTCGACGGCCTCACGGTGCGCTCGCTGGAGGAGGCGCGCGAGCGGAACTACGACTGGGCGATCGCCACCTGGTGGGAGACCGCCGGGCCCGCCTTCGGCCTGCGCGCGCGGCGCAGGCTCGCGTTCCTCCAGAGCTTCGAGGCGCTCTTCTACAGGCCCGAGGAGGTCTTCGAGCGCCAGGGCGCCGCGGCCGTGCTCGGCCTGCCGGTGGACTTCGTGGTCGTGGGCGACTGGATGCGCGAGCTGCTGGCGGAGCTCGTCCCGGAGGCGCGCTGCGTGACGGTCCGGAACGGGGTCGACAAGGCGGCGTTCGCGCCGGGCTCCCGCGGCCCGCGCGAGCCGCACACCGGGCCGCTGCGCGTGCTCGTCGAGGGCGAGCCGGGACTCTGGTTCAAGGGCGTGGGCGAGGCGATCGAGGCCGTGAGCGCGATGAGCGAGCCGTCCGAGGTCACGCTCGTCACACCACGCGACCCCACCACCGAGCCCGCGAATGTTAAGCGCGTACTGGGGGGTCTGACCCCTGAGCAGTTGGCTCAGGTGTACCGCGAGTCGGATGTGCTGCTCAAGCTGTCGCGCGTCGAGGGGCTCGGGCTCCCGCCGCTCGAGGGCTTCCACGTGGGGCTGCCGTGCGTGGTGACGCCGTTCGGGGGCCAGCTTGACTATCTGCGCCACGGAGAGAACGGCCTCGTGGTCGGCTTCGACGACCTGCCCGGCACCACCCGCACGCTCGACCTGCTGGCGCGCGACCGTGCGCTCCTCGGGCGGCTCGCGGCCGGCGCGGAGGAGACGGCGCGCGACTGGCCGGACCCAGACTCCGCGGGCCGCGCGTTCTCCGAGGCGATCGAGCGCTTCGACTCGCTGCCCGCGCCGGAGCCGGGCGCCGGCCTCGAGCAGCTGCTCGGGGCCTTCCGGCTCGCTCAGGAGAGCGGCCGCCGGCTGCGCGGGCGGCTCGAGTGGACCGAGAGCGCGCTCGAGAGCGCCCGCAGGCACGTCCATGAGGTGAGCGTGGCCTACGAGTACGCCGAGGAGCAGCGCCAGGCTGCCTACGCCGAGGTCGGGCGGATCACGTCGTCGCTGCCATACCGGGCGCTGAAGCGGGTGCGAGGGCGCGTGCGGAGGAAGTCGTGACGTTTCTCGTCGATGAGGCGGCTGCGGACCTGGTCGGGATCGGTGCAGCCCCGGATGGGGCCCCGGTAGTGCGCTTCGCGCGCCACGCCGACGGCTCGGGCGACGAGCGCGTCGTCGCGCCCGCCGGCGAGGTGCTCTGGCACCGCTCGCCGTGGCCGGCCGCCGACGCGCTCTTCGAACTGCCCGCGCCCGCGCTCGACGGAGGCGTCCTCGTCGCGGGGGGGTCGGTGGCCGAGCGGGCCGAGCTCCTCGAGGCGATCGGCGGGCGCTCGCTGCCGGTCGCGGCAGCCGAGCTGCTCACGCGCGACGACCTCGAGGCCGCCGCGGCCGTCCTCCTGTTGCCGCCCGCGGGCGCGAACGCGCTGCCCGCCGAGGCGCCCGCCGTGCTCGCCGCCCGCAGGCTGCTGCTGGTGCGGAGCCCGAGCGTGGACTTCGGCCTCGTCGGCGGCATCCACACGCTCGTGTTCGGGGACGCGGAGGAGGCCGCCGACCACCTGCAGTCGGCGCGCAGGGTGCCGTACGCGTACTCCTCGCTGCGCGTCTGGGGGCGGGCCGCGGCCGAACGTCACCGCGCCTCGCGCGTCTACGACGCGCTGGTGGCCG
>JAXDIL010000209.1:0-32772 GCA_034664005.1 Thermoleophilaceae bacterium
CAGGCCAGACCGGTGCGCAGGCCGGCGACCGGAGCGATCCCAGCCGCCGCGAAGCGCGCCGCGGCGTCGTCGTCCAGCAGCTCCGGCAGGGTGGAGGCGAGCGCCACGGGCACCGGGCTGGCTGCCGCCCCGGCGCGGATGCCCGCGCGCACGTTGCTCCAGCTCTCGCCGGTGGCGCCGTCCATGTCCGCCGGCTGGTCGTAGAGCACCAGCACCTGGTCGACGCCGGGGTCGCCGCCCGCGGTTGCGACGATGTCGCGCAGCGTCTGGACCTCGCCCCAGATCAGCGCGGTGTAGTCGAGCGGATTGCCCACGGTCGCGGCGTTTGGCAGCAGCTCGCGCAGCCGCGCGGCGGTGCCCGGCGACAGGCTGGGCAGCGCCAGCCCCATCCGGGCCCACTCGTCGGCGGCAAGCGCCGAGTCGCCGCCGGAGCAGGTGAGAATCGCGAGGGCATCAGCGCTGCGGGCGCGGGCGCCGGGCACCGCCAGGCTTTTCGCCAGTTCGAGCAGGTCGTGCACGTCGTCGGCCCAGGCGGCGCCCGCCTCCTCGACCAGGGCGCGGAACACGCGCTGGTCGCCGGCCACCGCGCCGGTGTGTGCCGCGGCGGCGGCCGCGCCGGCCGCGGATTCGCTCGCCTTCAGGACCGCCACCCCCACGCCGCGCTCGGCGCACTCGGCGAGCGCGTCGCAGAGGAGCGCGCCGTCGCCGTCGGCCTCCAGGTAGAGCGCGATCGACCGCACGCCGTCGTCCCGCGCGAGCTCGATCATCCACTCGGCGGGATCGACCGCGGCGGAATTGCCGCACGACACCACCGTGTGGAAGCGCAGCCCGCGCCGCGTGGCCAGCGCATTCACCGCGACGTTCCCGCTCTGGGACACGAGCGCCACCGGCCCGGCATCGAGCGGACGGAGCGTGTCGCCCCACAGCGCGGCGCCGGACTCCACGACGACGATCCCGTTCCCGTTCGGCCCGCACACCGGCAGCGAGTGCCGCTCGGCCACCTCGCGCAGCCGGCGCTCGTGCTCGGCGCCGAGCGCGACCTCGCCGAAGCCCGCGCCGTACACGACCACGCCGCCGCAGCCGAGCGCTCCCGCCTCGTCCACCACGTCGGCGACCGACGCGGCCGGGATGGCCACCACCACCGCGTCCGGCACCTCCGGCAGCTCCGAGAGGGACGGGAAGCATGGGAAGCCGTGCACCTCGGAGCGGTTCGGGTTCACGCCCCAGACCGGCCCGCCGAAGCCGGTCGTGCGGAGGTTGAGAAGCGTCTCGCCGGCGTACGAGCCGTCGCGCTCGCTCGCGCCGACGACCGCGACGCTGCGCGGGCGCAGCAGCCGGCTGAGGTCCATCAGTGCAGCGTACGCTCCACGCCGCGCCGCTCGAGCGCTCTGGCGATGATCAGGCGCTGGATCTCGCTCGTGCCCTCCCAGATCCGATCGACGCGCAGCTCGCGGTAGAAGCGCTCCGCCACGTTCGTCCGCATGTAGCCGCGCCCACCGAAGATCTGGAGGCAGCGGTCGGCGCAGCGGCAGGCCGCCTCGCTGACGAACAGTTTCGCCATCGAGGCCTTCGCGTGCACGACCTTCGGGTCCGCGCCCGCATCCGCGAGCCTCGCCACCTCGAGCGTCAGCAGCCTGCCCGCGGCGGCGTCCGCGGCGGAGTCCGCGAGCGGGAACGAGACGCCCTGGTAGTCGATGATCCGGTGGCCGCCCTGCTCGCGCTCGATCGCCCAGGCGGTGGTGTCCTCGATCAGCCGCCACATCGAGCCCACGCCGCGCGCCGCGATGCCGATCCGCTCCTCGGTGAACCAGGAGCGCTGGAGCTCGTCGCCGCCGCCGATTCCGCCGATCACGGCGTCCTCGCCCACCTCGACGGCGTTGAAGCGAATCGTCGGATGCCCGTGCGGATAGGTGTGGCTGAAGGGCGGGTCGTCGACCATCTCGATCCCGTCCAGCCGGCGGTCGACGAGGAACAACGTCGGCAACTGCTCGCCGTCGACGAGCGCGTTCGCCATAACGATGTACACGCTCGCCACGTCGCCGTAGGTCACGAACCACTTCTCGCCGTCGATCGCCCAGCCCGAGTCGGTCTTGCGCGCGGTCGTGGCGATCCGGGACGGGTCCGAGCCGGCCTCGGCCTCGGTCACGGCGTAGGCGTCGTGCAGCTCGCCGCGCAGCGCCGGCTTCAGGTAGCGCTCGATCTGCTCGGGCGAGCCGCTCGCCAGCACGTTGTAGGCGCCCGGCATGTGCCAGGAGAGGGCGTTGGTGGAACGCCCGAGCTGTTCCTCGACCACGAACCAGTCGACCTTCGACCAGCCCTGGCCGCCGTGCTCCACCGCGTGAAGGCCGCCCGACAGCCGCGCGGCCACGGCCTCGCTCTTGATGCGCTGCTTCAGCTCGTCGGGGATCTTCCCGCCCGATCGCTCGGCGAGCTCCTCGTTCGGGATCAGCACCTCGTCCACGAAGCGCCGCGCGCGCTCGCGCAGGTCGAGCTGCTCGGGTGTGAAGTCCGCGGCGGTCTGAGCGGCCGGGGCGACGGGGGCGACTGTCATAGCGCGAGCTCCAGGTTGTTGTGGTTGTGGACGACGTCCTCTACGAGAGCGCGGGCGTCAGCCAGATCGGGATCGTCGGCCGCGCTGGCAAGCGCGTGCGCCTCGGCCAGGTAGCGCCGCCACGAGCGGCGGCTTCCGCGCAGGACGAGCGCCTCCGCACGCGCCGTCTCCCGCTCGACCAGGGCGCGGTCGGGCGCCCCTCCGGAGCGCAGCGTCGCGATCGCGCGAGGCAGCTCCTGCTCCGGTTCCGGTGTGATCGAGAGCCATACGTGGCGGGCGCCGAGCGGACGCACGCCGGCATGTTATCATGCGACTGATCACAAAGTCAGGATGGCCGTGACAGTCACCGAACCCGCTCCCAGACTGGCCCAGCAGCTCGAGCCGCGCCATTACCGCGACCCGCAGGTCACAGAATTGGAGCAGCGGCGCATCTTCGCCCGCAGCTGGCAGCTCGCGGCCCACGTGGGGCGCCTGCCGAACCCGGGCGACTACCTCACCTCCACCGCCGGCGTCGAGCCCGTGCTGGTGCTGCGCGACGAGCACGGCGAGCTGCGCGCCTTCCGGAACGTCTGCCGCCACCGCGGCTCGCGCCTCCTGAGCGGCTCGGGCCGGTGCGGCAGCGCGATCCGCTGCCGCTACCACGGCTGGACCTACCGCACCGACGGCGAGCTGATCGGCGTGCCCGAGGGGCGCTCGGTGGCCGGCCTCGACAAGTCGGAGCTCGGCCTCTTCCCGGCGCGCGTGGAGACGCTCTGCGGCCTCGTGTTCGTGAACCTCGACGTGAACGCCACGCCGCTCGCCGAGCAGGTGGTGGGGCTGGAGGAGCGCCTCAAGCCCTACGGCATCGACCGGCTCGCCCCGTATGGCGAGTGGCACAACACGCAGCCGTCGAACTGGAAGATCGTGATCGACAACTACAACGAGGGCTACCACGTACCCATCGCCCACCCCGGACTGATGCGCCTGCTCGACTACAAGCGCTACGACGTCGAGGTGCACGACGGCTGGGTCTGGTTCGAGGCGCCGCTCCGGGACAAGCCGTCCGGCAACCTCACCGAGCGCGCCTACCAGCGCCTCGTGTCGCCGATGCCCGGCCTCGGCGACGAGGATCGGCGCGTCTGGCGCTACGCGATGATCTACCCGAACACGACGATCGACCTCTATCCCGACCAGGTCGTGACCTGGCGCATCAACCCCGACGGGCCGCTGCGCTCCCGCGACGAGGCCTTCGGCTACCGCCACCCACGCGCCGGCCTACGGACGCGGCTCGCGCAGCTCGTGAACAACCGGCTGAACACGCTGGTGTCGAACGAGGACGCCGATCTCGTCGCCAACGTGCAGGCCGGCCTCGAGACGCGCGACCTCGAGCTCGGCCCGCTCTCGCACCGCGAGGCGGCCATCGGCTGGTTCGCCGACCGCATCCGCGCGGACCTCGGGTGACCGAGACGGTCGCGACAGAGCGCGGAGCGCGCGAGCGCATCCTCGCGGCGGCGGTCGAGCGGATCGCGCGCGACGGCATCGACGAGGTCCGCATCGCCCGCATCGCGATGGACGCGGGCGTGTCGAGCTCGCTCGTCCACTACCACTTCGAGACCCGCGAGGCCCTGCTCGAGCAGGCGCTCGAGTACTCCTACGAGCTGGCCGGGGACGTGCGGCTCGGCCCCGACGGCGACGCGCGCGAGCTGGACTCGGTGCGGCGGCTCGCCGCGATGATCGACCAGTTCCTGCCCTACCCGGGGCTGCTCGAGCGCGACTGGATCCTGTGGGTCGAGCTGTGGCTGCGCGCCGTGCGCCACCCGGAGATGCGCCCGACCGCCGCGCGCCTCTACGAGCGCATGCGCGACTGGTTCGCGGACGCGCTCCGCGACGGCATCGAGCGCGGCGAGTTCACGGCGCGCCTCGAGCCCGAGCAGCTCGCCGACCGGATCCTCGCGCTCGCGGACGGCTACGGCGTGCGCGTGCTGTTCGGCGACATGGAGGTCGCCGACGCGCGCCGCGAGATCTGGACAGCCATCGGCGACGAGCTCGGACTGCCCGCGCAGCCGCCGCCGCCGCTTGACCCAGCAAACCCCCAGGACTAGGTTTTTCTGAACGCTCGTTCAACTTAGGGAGCTGGCCCCCCTGAGCCCTCGCCCCCGGCTCGATCACGTACGACGTCCCGAGTTGCTTGCCGCGGCTGCCGCGGTCATACGAGAGCGCGGGTTGGAGAACGCGCGGGTGGCCGACATCGCCGACGCCGCGGGTACGAGCGCGCCCTCGGTGCTCTACTACTTCACCTCGAAGGCGGAGCTCCTGAAGGAGGCGCTGACCTCGGTGGAGGAGCGCTTCTACGACGACCTCGCCGTTCAGCTCGAGCAGATCGAGGGCGCGCGCGAGCGGCTCCGCCTGATCGTCGAGTCGGGCACCGGGGAGGGCGACTACGACGCCGCGCTCTGGATGGAGCTGTGGGCGCGCGCGCTGAGGGACCCCGAGCTGGCGGCGACGCGTGCCGACCTCGACAACCGCTGGCGGCGGACGATCGCGGAGGTGGTGCGCTACGGACGTGAGCGCGGTGAGTTCGGCCCCGCCGACCCGGAGGAGTTCGCGGTGCTGCTTGCATCGCTGCTCGACGGGCTCGCGGTCCAGATCGCGCTTGGCGATCGCGAGGTCACGCCCGAGCGCGTCCGCTCGCTCGCGCTCCACCTTGCCGAGCGGGAGCTCGCGTGCGAGCTCACCGGAGCCACCACGTGCTGAACCGCAGGGAGCTGCTCCAGGGCGGCGCCGGGCTGGCGGTCTCCGCGGGACTGGCGGGCTGCGGCCTGAACAGCGCGGGTGTGCGCTCCAAGAAGGAGACGGAGAAGGTCGTCAAGGCCAAGGTCGACGGCGACCTCGTCTACTTCAACTGGGCCGAGTACCTCGACCCGGCCCTGATCAAGAAGTTCGAGAAGCGCTACGGCGTGCGGGTGCGGCAGTCGAACTTCGACTCACAGTCGTCGATGCTCGCGAAGCTCCGCTCCGGCAACCGCTACGACGTCATCTTCCCGGACCAGTCCTTCACCCCGCGGCTGATCGCCGCGAACCAGCTCCTCAAGATCGACCACGCGCAGCTGAAGAACTTCGACAAGATCTGGGGCTTCTTCCACGACCCCGCCTACGACCCGGGCGCGCAGCACACGGTCCCGTACGGCCTCTACGCGACCGGCATCGTCTGGAACGAGGATCACGTGACCGGCATGAGCGGGTCCTGGGACGACCTCTTCCGCGACGACGCGGACGGCAAGATCTACATGCTCGACGACTACCAGGAGTGTCTCGGCATGGCGAACCTGCGGAACGGGTTCAAGCTGAGCACCGTCGATCCGGACGAGATCGACGAGTCGAAGCAGATGCTGATCGACCAGAAGCCGCTGCTGCGCGGCTACTCCACCGACGACATCCAGAACATGATCAACGGCAACGCGTGGATTCACCACGCCTGGAACGGCGACGTGGTGAACCTCCGGAACCAGGCGAAGAACCCCGAGGTGTTCCGTTTCGAGAAGGCGAGCGAGGGCTTCCCGGTCGGCACCGACACGATCGCGATCCCGGCCAACGCGGAACACCCGGGCACGGCGCTCCTCTTCGTCGACTTCATGCTCGAGCCGGAGAACGCCGCGCAGAACGTCGCCTACTTCGGCTATCCGATGGCCGTGACCGGTGCCGAGGATGCCTTCGCCAAGCTGGCGAAGGACGACCCCGCCATCAACATCACCGTCGACGACCTGAAGCACGGGCAGCAGTTCGAGTACCTCACCGGCGAGGACCGGATCCTCTGGGACCGCGCCTGGACGGAGGTGAAGGCCGCGTGAGCGAGCAGCGCTTCGCGGCCTCGATGCTGATTCCGGGCGCGCTCTGGCTGCTGCTCGCCTTCGCAGTGCCGCTCGGCATCGTGCTCACCGCATCGCTCGGCTCGACGGACGACATCGGCAACACGATCTACGGATGGCATCCCGAGAACTACAGGGAGGCCTTCGACCCGCTCTTCCTGCCGGTGCTGCTGCGCTCGGTCGGCTTCGCCCTGGCGACCGTGGCGCTCTGCCTCCTGATCGGCTACCCGGTGGCCTACTACATCGCGCGCTACGGCGGGCGCTGGAAGAGCGTCCTGATCGCACTCGTGGTGCTGCCGTTCTTCGTGAACTACCTGGTGCGGACCTACGCCTGGGTCGCGCTCCTGGCCGACGAGGGGCTGGTCAACGGGGCGATCACGAACGCCGGCATCCGCGACGAGGGGATTCGCTTCCTCAACACGTCATGGGCGGTGATCGGAGGGCTCGTCTACGGCTACCTCGCCTTCATGATCCTGCCGGTCTACGCGGCGCTCGACCGCATGGACCAGTCGGTGGTCGAGGCAGGCAAGGACCTCTACGGCACGCCCTGGAACACGTTCCGCCACGTGACCTGGCCGGCCACCTTCCAGGGTGTCCTCGCGGGCTGCGTGCTCGTATTCCTGCCCGCGGTCGGCGACTTCGTGAGCGCCCAGCTCCTGGGCGGACCCGGCACCTACATGGTGGGGAACCTGATCCAGCAGCAGTTCCTCGGCGCCGACAATTGGCCCTTCGGCGCCGCGCTCACGGCCGTGCTGATGGCGTTCCTAGCGGTCTGGATGGTCTTCTACCTGCGCTCGGCCGCCCGTGCGGCGAGTGAGGCGGCCGCATGAACGCGGCGCGCTCGCCCGGCCGCGCGCCGAAGCCATTCGACAGGCCGCGCTTCCTGCGCGCGTTCACGGGCCTGTTCTTCATCTACCTGTTCGCGCCGATCGTGCTGGTCGCGCTGTTCTCGTTCAACTCGAGCAAGTCGCTGCAGCGCTTCCAGGGCTTCAGCCTCGAGTGGTACCGGCGCTTCTTCGAGGACCCCGGGTTGCGCGAGTCGCTCGTCGCGAGCCTCCAGATCGCGTTCGTGACGATGGTGGTAGCGACGGTGCTCGGCACCATGCTCGCCTTCGGGCTGGTGCGCGCGCGCTCGCGCTGGGCCGGGACCGCCAACGTGCTGATGCTCGTGCCGCTCGTGACGCCTGAGATCGTGGCCGCGGTCTCGGCGCTCGTCCTGTTCACGCAAATCGGCATGCACCTCTCGCTCGCCACGATCATCATCGCCCACATCACGTTCTCGATCTCTTACGTGACGGTCGTGGTCCGCGCGCGGCTGGCGGCGGTGAACCCGGAGGTGGAGCAGGCCGCGCTCGACCTCGGGGCGACGCGCTGGGGGACCCTGAGGCTCGTGACACTGCCCGAGCTCTGGCCCGCGGTCCTGGCCGCCGGCCTGCTGACCTTCGCGCTCAGCTTCGACGACTTCGTGATCTCGTTCTTCACGACCGGTGAGTCGCCACAGCCGCTTCCGGTCCGCATCTACTCGGCGATCCGCTTCGGCGTCACGCCGACCATCAACGCCATAGGGACACTGATGCTCACGTTTTCCGCCGTTCTGATCGGGCTCGCGATCGCGCTGCCGCGCCTGCTCGGCCGGCGCGAGAGCGGGATCGGAGTGCTCGTGGGAAGGGAGACCGTATGACGGACGCTGAGGCGATCCGCTTCGAGGGCGTGACGAAGCGCTTCGGCGAGGCGGTCGCGGTGAATGGCCTCGACATCTCGATCCGGCAGGGCGAGTTCTTCTCCCTGCTCGGGCCGTCGGGTTGCGGCAAGACGACGACGCTCCGGATGGTCGCCGGCTTCGAGCAACCGAGCGAGGGGCGCATCTTCCTGGAGGGCGACCCGGTCGAGGAGGTCCCGCCGTATCACCGCAACGTGAACACGGTCTTCCAGAGCTACGCGCTGTTCGAGCACCTGTCGGTGGAGGACAACGTGGCGTTTGGGCTGAAGCGCCGGAAGGTGGACGGCGAGGAGATCCGCGAGCGCGTCAAGGAGGCGCTCGAGCTCGTGCAGCTCACCGGCCGCGAGGACTCGAAGCCGCGCGAGCTGTCGGGTGGGCAGAAGCAGCGAGTGGCGCTCGCGCGCGCGCTTGTGAACAGGCCGGCCGTGTTGCTGCTCGACGAGCCGCTCGGCGCGCTCGACCTCAAGCTGCGGAAGCAGATGCAGGTGGAGCTGAAGGGCATCCAGCGCGAGGTCGGGATCACGTTCCTGTACGTGACGCACGACCAGGAGGAGGCGCTGGCGATGTCCGATCGGATTGCGGTCATGGACGCCGGCGAGGTGAAGCAGTGCGGCACGCCGGAGGAGGTCTACGAACGTCCGCACGGCCCGTTCGTGGCCGGCTTCATCGGGATCTCGAACCTGCTGCCAGCGACGGTCGAGGACGGCGGCGTGCGGCTCGCCTCGGGCGAGCGCTGCGCGGCGGCCGTACCGGACGGCTGCCCCGACGGCTCTGCGGTGCACGTCTCGGTGCGCCCCGAGAAGATCTGGCTCGACTCCCTAGAGGACGGGATGGTCTCGCTGGACGGGACGATCGTCGAGCGCGTATACGTGGGCACGACGACGCAGGTGATCGTCGAGCTGGCGCCCGGCGCCCGGCTCGTGGCGCTCGAGCAGAACACCTCGCGGGCGCACTCGGACGACCGCTGGGAGATCGGCGAGCGCGTCAGGCTGGGCTGGCACCCGGAGCACGCGCTCGTGCTTCGGTGAGACGGCTGGCTGCACTCGGCTCGACGCTGGCGCTGCTGGTGCTCGCCGCACCCGCCGCGCCCGCGGCGGCCGACCCGCTCACCGTGATGACCTTCAACGTCTGGTACGGCGGCCAGCAGGTCGAGCAGGCACGGATCGGCCAGGCGATCCGCGCCGCCGGGGCCGACGTGGTCGGGATCCAGGAGCCCGAGGGCAACCTCAGACGCATCGCGGACGAGGCCGGGATGTCGTACGTCGACGAGACGCTCCACCTGATCTCGCACCACCCGATCTTCGCGGTGGAGCGCGGCGGCGTCCGCTTCGCGTACGTGGCGGTCGGGCCGGGGCGCGTGGTCGCGATCGGCAACGTGCACCTGCCCTCGAGCCCGTACGGGCCGGAGCTCGTTCGCGACGGCAAGACGGCCGCCGAGGTGCTCGCCAACGAGCGCGCAACGCGGCTGGGGGAGATCCGGCCGTACCTCGGCCCGCTCGCGCGCCAGGCGCGCCGCGGCGTGCCGACCTTCCTCACCGGCGACTTCAACACGCCCTCGCACCTCGACTGGACGCCCGCTGCGGCAGCCGCGCGCCCGCAGGTGAAGTACGCGCTGCGCTGGCCGGTCTCCGTCGCGCTGGAGCGGGCGGGCTTCAGGGACTCGTATCGCGAGGTCCACCCGGACCCGGTCGCGCGGCCAGGGCTCACGTGGACGGCCGGCACGCCGCCGCCGCGCGTACGGCGGCGCGAGACGCTCGACCGCATCGACTGGGTGACGGTGCAGGGTCCGGCCACGACGGTGAGTAGCCGGCTGATCGGCGAGCCGGGCGGTCCGGACGTGGACGTGGGCGTGCCCTGGGGCTCGGACCACCGGGCCGTGGCGTCGACATTCGACGTGGCCGCCGCGCCCGCCCCGCCGCTGGCGCACGCGGAGCCGCGCGTGGTGAGCCGCGGTGACCGCGTCGCGGTCCGCTACGCGGGCGCACGCGGACCGGCCAAGCGGGTCGGCATCCTGCCGGCGCGCGGCGGCCGCCCACTCGTCTCCCTACCGATCGCGGACAGCTCGGACCACCGCGCCGCGCTCTTCGGGACCGCGGACCTGCGCCCCGGCCCCTACCGCGCCGCGCTCCTGGGGCACGGGCGAGTGCTGGCGTCCGCGCGCTTCTGGGTGCAGGGCCGCGACGAGCGTCCGCGCATCCGGACCTCGCGCCGGGTCTACAGGCCGGGCCAGCCGGTCGGATTGCGCTGGAGTGGGATGCCGGGCAACAGGTTCGACTGGGTCGGGATCTTCAAGGCCGGACCGACGCTCGACCTGTACGGCTACTACGGCTTCAGCTACCTCGGCGCGCTCCCAAGCGGGCGCATGTCGATGACGGCAGCTGACCTCGGCAAGCTCGCGCCAGGCCGCTACGTGGCCGGCCTGTTCCTGGACGACGGCTACTCGCTGCTGGCCCGCACGAGCTTCCGCGTCAGCCGCTGACGGCGCCTGTCGCGCAGCACGCGCTGCGCGGCGTTGTGGCCGCAGGCGCCCATCACGCCGCCGCCCGGATGCGTGCCCGAGCCGCACAGGTAGAGGCCGTCGACGGGCGTCGCGTACTGGGCGAGCAGCGGCGAGGGGCGCATGAAGGCCATCTGGTCGAGGCTCTGCTCGCCCTGGAAGATCGAGCCGCCCGCCAGGCCGAAGATGCGGTCGAGGTCCGGTGGCGCGAGCACCTCGTAGTGGAGCAGCGCGTCGCGCACGTTCGGCGCGTGCTCGGCGAGGACGTCGAAGCAGCGCTCGGCGTAGGCCTCGCGCGCCCCGTCGGGCCAGCCCTCCTCGGTCGACGGGCCGTACTGGGTGAACATCGTCATCACGGAGCTGCCGTCGTCGGTGAGCGATGGGTCGACGCTCGTCGGCACCTCCACCTCGAGGTAGGGCTTGGCCGCGGGCTCGCCGCGCACGGCGTCCTGCCAGGCGCGCTCGAGGCTGTCGAGCGACGGGCAGATCGCCACGCCTGTGTGGAGCAGCCGCTCGGCCTCCTCGGGGGAGGCGTTCTCGTAGCGCGGCGGCTCCGACAGGACGCAGTTGATCTTCACCGAGCCGCCCCGCGAGCGGTAGCGGCGCATGTCGTCGCCGACCTCCTCCGGGAAGTGCTCCGCGCCCACCAGCTCGAGCACCGTGGTGCGCGGATGCGCGCCCGAGATCACGACCGGCGCGCGCAGCTGCTCGCCCGTGTCGAGCGTCACGCCGGTGGCGCGGCCGCCCTCGACCTCGATCGAGCGCACGGCCGCATCCGTGCGCACCACGGCCCCGTGGGCCTCCGCGCTGCTCGCGATCGCCTTGCTGATAGCGCCCATCCCGCCCCTTACGTGGCCCCACGCGCCCGGCACGCCGTTGAGCTCGCCGAGCGCGTGGTGGAGCAGGTTGTACGCGGTGCCGGGCGTGCGCGGACCGGCCCAGACGCCCACCACGCCGGTCGACCCGATCGCGCCCTTGAGGGCGTCCGTCTCGAACCAGTCATCCAGCAGGTCGCCCACCGAGATCGTCATCACCCGGAACAGCTCGTGGATGTCCCGCCGCCCCAGCCCCGCCGCGCGGCCCGCCTCGCGGAGCAGCGCGAGCAGGTCGCCCGGCCGCTTCGAGCCGAGCGCGGGCGGCGGACGCAGGAGCAGCGGGCGCAGGAAGTCGGCCGCCCGGTCCAGGACCGCCTCGTATTCCGGGTACGCCGCGGCGTCCCGCTCCGAGTAGCGGGCGAGCTGAGCCTGCGTGCTCGCCGTGTCGGCGAAGAAGAAGATCGGCCGGCCGTCGGGCCCGAAGGTGGCGTAGCTCGGGTCGAGGGGCACGGGCTCGTAGCCGTGCTCGCGCAGGCCGAGCTCCGAGACCACCTTTGGCTGGAGCATCGAGACGACGTACGAGGCCCTCGACACGCGCTGCCCCGGCCAGAGCTCCTCGGTAACGCACGCGCCGCCGAGCACGTGGCGCCGCTCGAGGACGCACACGCGCAGGCCGGACCGCGCAAGGTAGGCCGCACAGGTCAGGCCGTTGTGCCCGCCGCCGACGACGATCGCGTCGTACGGCGCGCTGCCGTTCCCGCTCAAGCCGCGACCTTCAGGCGGCCGCCCGCCTCCTCCAGCACCTCCGCGAGCGTGTCGGCGATCGTGTCGAACTCCGCCTGCGCCGCGACGAGCGGCGGCGAGATCTGGACAACGGGGTCACCGCGGTCGTCGGCGCGGCAGATCAGTCCCCGTTCGAACAGGCGCGGGGACACGAAGCCGCGCAGCAGCTCGTCGCACTCGGCGTCGCTGAAGCTCTCGCGCGTCTCCTTGTCCTTCACGAGCTCGAGCGCGTAGAAGAAGCCGGTGCCGCGCAGGTCGCCCACGATGGGCAGCTCGAGCAGCCGTTCGAGCGCGGCGCGGAAGTCGGCCTCGGTCTCGCGCACGTGCTCGATGATCCGCTCGCGCCGCATGATCTCGATGTTCTTGAGCGCCACCGCGGCCTGCACCGGGTGGCCGCCGAAGGTCATCCCGTGCGAGTACATCGCGCCCTCGGCGAGGAACGGCTCCATGACGCGCTCACTCGCGATCAGCGCACCGATGACCGCGTAGGCGGACGACAGGCCCTTCGCGCAGGTGACGAGGTCGGGCGTCACGCCGAAGCGCTCGCACGCGAACCAGCTGCCGACGCGGCCGAAGCCCGTGATCACCTCGTCGAAGCAGAGCAGCACGCCGTGCCGGTCGCACAGCTCGCGTACGCCCTCGAGGTAGCCCGCAGGCGGCATGAACGAGCCCCCCGCGTTCTGGACGGGCTCGATGATCACCATGGCGACCGTGTCCGGTCCCGCCTGTTCGATCGCGTCGTCCATCTCGGCGAGCAGGAAGGCCGTGAACTGCTCCTCGGTCTCGTCCGGAGGGCGGTGGTAGCGGTTCGTGTTCGACACGTGCACCACCTCGGGCACCAGCGGCTCGAAGGGCGCGCGCAGCTCCTCGATGCCGTTGATCGACAGCGCGCCCATGGTCGTCCCGTGGTAGGCGACCTGCCGTCCGATCGCCTTCCAGCGCCGCTCGCCGCGCGCCGAGTGGTACTGCCGCGCGAGCTTCCAGGCCGCCTCGACCGCCTCCGAGCCGCCCGACACGAAGAAGACTCGATTCAGGTCCCCGGGCGCGAGCGCCGCGAGCTCGTCCGCGAGCTCGATCGCGCGCGGGTGGGCGAACGTCCAGTTGATCGCAAACGGCAGCTCGCGCATCTGCGCCGCGGCCGCCTCGCCCATCTCGTCACCGAAGCCGTAGCCGATGTTCACGCAGAAGAGCCCGGCGAGCGCGTCGAGGTAGCGCCTCCCCGCGGCGTCCTCGAGGTAGCACCCGTCCCCCCGGACGATTACCTGCAGCTCCTCGCCGTCCCGGTACCTGGCCATCTCGGTGAAGTGCAGCCACAGATGATCGAGCGAGCCCACGGTTCGAAAGATACGTGCGCCTGACTACAAGGTCAAAGCCCGGATAGGCTGGCCCCCGATGCGACGCCCGCATACAGCCGCGACGCTCACCGCCGCCGTTCTAGCCGCCGTGCTCGCGCCGCCGGCGCTGGCGGCGAGCCCGACCATCCATGCCCACCGCGGCGGCACCGTCACGAACGGCAAGCCGACCGCCGCCGAGGAGAGCCTCCGCGCCTACAAGAAGGCCGCCCGCGACGGCTTCACGCTCGAGGTCGACGCCAAGCTGACGGAGGACGGCGTGCCGGTGGCGATCCACGACGCCACGCTCGACCGCACCACCAACTGCAGCGGCGAGGTGCGCACCTTCACGCTGGCCGAGCTCGCCGGCTGCAGGACGGACGTCCCGGCGAAGTCGGCACGCATCATCACCATCCAGGCACTGCTGCAGTTTGCGAAGAGGGCCGGGGCCGAGGTCAACCTCGAGATCAAGAACGTCCCCACCGACCCGGACTACGACACGACTCCCGCCTACGCGAACAGGGTCATGGACGCCGTGATCGCCAGCGGCATCGCGCGCAAGCAGCTGATCGTCCAGAGCTTCATCCCGGCGAACCTCGAGGTCGCGCTGCAGCGCCTGCCGGGTGTGAGGACGAGCCTGCTCGCGCTCCAGTCGTTCAACGAGCTCTTCCTCCAGGCCGCCGCCGACAGGCACTACGACCTGATCTCACCGGAGTGGCCGGTGACTGCCGACTACGTGACGCGCGCCCACTCGATGGGGCTCGACGTGGCGCCGTTCACGCTCAACGCCGCGGCGGACGTGCGCGCCGCGCGCAAGGCGCGCGTGGACGCGCTGATCACGGACGACCCGCTGATGGCGGGCCGCGCGCTCGGCCTGCGGCCGCCGCGCTTCTTCACGGCGACCGCGTTCATCGATAGGAAGCGGCTGGTCGCCACCGGCGACCTGCTCGCCCCGCGCGGCGTGACGGCGCGCCAGGGCTGCCGCGGGACGATCACGATGCGCGTGATGATCGGCGACCGGCCCACGCGGACGGTGCGCGGGCGCCTGAACCGCAACTGCGAGTTCTTCTTCGGCACGCATCGCACGCCGCCCCGGCTGGGACCCCCGCTCGTGACGGTTCGCTTCGACGGCAACGCGAAGCTGCTGCCGCGGCTCGTCGGTCCGTTCATCGCGCAGCTCAAGCCGCCGGTGTTCAACCCCTGAGGGCGCGCGGGCCTCGGGCTCAGCTGCCGAGCCGGTCGTGCTCCGCCAGCAGCTCGAGCACCGGCTCGTGCGGCAGTCGCTCGATCACGCGGCCCTCGCGGCCGGTGGTCGTCTCGGCGGCCCAGAGCGCGTTCAGCACCGCCTCCTCGGTCGCGTCCACGGTGGCCAGGAAGAGCGGGTCGAGCTCTCCGTCGGCGAGCGCGGGCGGCGCGGGCTCGCCACGCGGTGCGCGCGCGGAGGTCGACAGCGCCATGAAGATCTCGCCGCTGCCGTGGTGCGCCACCGAGCCGGTGCGCGCGAGGCCGAGGCCGGCGCGGCGGGCGACCCGGCCGAGCTGAGCCGAGCCCAGCGGCGCGTCGGTGGCCACCACCGCGATGCAGCTTCCGGCGGGCGTTGGCGGGCCGCTCTGCTCAGGGGGCGGACCCTGGTCCGTGTCGGCCAGCAGCCGCCCGACCGGCACGCCGTCGATACGTAGCTCCGGCGCGGCGCCGTAGTTCGCCAGCACGAGCACGCCGACGGTGTGGCCGTCCTCGGTGACCCGGCTCGAGGAGCCGGTGCCTCCCTTCCAGCCGAAGCACACCATGCCGGTCCCGGCACCCACCGCTCCCTGGGCCACGGCGGCGGAGCCGGTGGCGTCCGCGAGGGCGGCCTCCACGTCGCTCGCCTCCACCTGGACGACGCGCGCGTCGTTCAGCCAGCTGTCGTCGCACTCGCCCACCACCGGGATCACCACGTCGTCGACGCCGACGCGCGCGTCGGCCGCCACCGCCGCGGCGACCGCGCCGTCGAATACGCGGCCCACCGACATGGTCGCGGTCAGGTAGACGGGTGTCTGGAGCAGGCCCCATTCGGCAAGCTCGAGCGAGCCCGTGAGCTCGCCCGCCCCGTTCAGCACCGCGACGCCCGCCTGGAGCGGCTCGGCGAAGAGCTGGCCTAGGGCCCTGGGTACGACGGCGGTAAGACCGCTGCGCGCGGTACCGCGCCCCTCGGGCGGATCGGGCTCGTCACGCACCACGGTCACATGCCCAACCGCCATCCCGTCGACATCCGCGATCGAATTCGCCGCGCCGGGCTCGAGCGCCCCGACCCGCAGACCATGCTCGCGCAGGCTCCGTTCGGCCTCCATGCCGTGACTCTAAGCGCCGCGCCCAGGCAAGAGTCCTGGATAGGGGTTCGTATGCAACCCCTAGGCAGGACCGTCCCCGGAGTTGGGAGATCGCGAGCGCGGTCCGCGCCGAACGTCCGGACAAGCTCGGCGGATAGCATCGCGCCGTGGGACTCGCGATGCCCGTCGTGTGGAGCGATCGTCACCGCCTGCACGAGCCAGGCGCCGAGATCTTCGTAGGCGTGCGCACTCCCGGCACCGAGCTGCCGGAGCGGGCGGAGCGGATAAGAGCCGCACTCGAGGCAGTCGATGCGCAGTTCGTCCGGGCCGAGCCGCAGCCGGACGACGCGCTCACGAGGGTCCACGACCCGGAGCTGATAGCGCACCTCGAGAGCGCGTGGGAGGACTGGGAGGCCAGCGGGCTGCCGGACGACCCGGGGCAGGACCGCGTGGTGCCGTACCTGTTCCCGCATCCCGACCTCTTCTCAGGAGGCGAGCCGCGGACGGCGACGGCACTCAGCGCCCGCGCCGGCCAGTTCGCCTACGACACCATGACGCTCGTCGGCCCCGGCACCTGGGAGGCCGCCCGCGCCGCGCTGGAGAGCGCCGTGACGGCGGCGGGCCTGGTGGCGGCCGGCGCTCCCGCCGCGTACGCCTGCACCCGGCCGCCCGGGCACCACGCGACCCGCCGCGCCTACGGCGGCTCCTGCTACCTGAACAACACGGCCGCCGCGGCGGCGCGGCTCCGCTCCGCGGGCAGCTCGCCGGTCGCCGTGATCGACGTGGACGCCCACCACGGCAACGGCACCCAGGCGATCTTCTGGGACGACGAGGAGGTGCTCACCGGCTCGGTGCACGTGGACCCGGCCGCCGGCTGGTTCCCGCACTTCCTCGGCTTCGAGGACGAGCGCGGGGTGGGCGACTCGAACCGCAACGTCGCACTGCCGCCGGGTGCGGGCGACGACGTCTGGGCCGAGGCCGTGACGGGTCTCGCGAGCTGGGCGCGCGAGCGAGGCGCGGAGGCGCTGGTGGTGGCGCTTGGCGTGGACGCCGCGGACACCGACCCCGCGAGCCCGCTCGCCGTGACGGCGGCGGGCTTCCGGGCGGCCGGCCGAGCGCTCGGCGCCCTCGGCCTTCCGACCGTTCTGGTGCAGGAGGGTGGCTACGACCTGGACGCGGTCGGTGGCCTGGTGTGTGAGCTACTGACGGGCATCGAGGAGGAGACGCATGGGTGAGGGCCGGTCGATCTGGGTCGGCAAGGACGAGGTGAACGGCGTGCCGGCGCAGCCGCGCAAGGACCTCCCGCGGGCGCCGCACTGGCGGCTCGAGGCCGTGGCGTACACGCCGCGCCCGCGCAGCCTCTCGGTGGGCGGCGACCGCGGCCGCGCCGTCTTCATCGAGGACCGCCAGAGCTCCGACGTCTGGCTGATCGAGCTCGAGGACGGCTCCGTCCCGGAGCGGCTTACGACCGGCCGCGGTCCCATGCCCTGGTGGGACGACACGACGCCGCGCCTGTCGCCGGACGGGAGCACCGTGGCGTATACGGACGAGGGTCACGTCTGGCTCGTCCCGGCGGCCGGTGGACCGCCACGCAAGCTCGTCGAGGGAGGCGGCCCGCGCTGGATCGACGACAAGCGCCTCGTGATCACCGTCGAGCGCGACGACAACACGACCACGCGGGTGGCGGTGGTCGACGTCGATGATCCCTGGCCGCGCCGGCTCGCGGTGGAGCACGGCGACCTCGACGCGCACGGCGACGAGGGCGAGCCCGTGCCCTCGCCCGACGGCACCGAGGTGGCCTACACCTTCACTCCGCGCGCCGACTGGGACCGTTCGAGCCAGATCCGCGTGGCGAGCGTGGAGGACGGCCGCGTGCGGCAGCTCACCGGTGTGCCCGACATGCACGACGGCGGCCCCGAGTGGTCGCCCGACGGCCAGACGATCGCCTACGCGTCCGAGCGGAGCGGCTTCTACGAGCTGCACCTCGTGGGACGCGAGGGCGAGAACGATCGCCAGCTCACGAGCGCGGGGGCCGACCACTCAGACCACGAGTGGCACCCCGCCGGCGACCGGCTCGTCGCGGTGAGGGGCGACCGCAACCGCTTCCATCTCGTCCTGGTGGCCGCGAGCGACGGGAGCGCCCAGGAGCTGGCCCGCGGCCGTCCACTGCGGAGCGAACCAGTGGCCGCCGCGGGCGACATCGTCGCGGGGTACGAGGACCACGCCACGCCGCGCGAGCTGCGCCGGGTGAACCCCGGCGAGGAGCCGGCCGCCGTCCACGCGCCCGCGCCGAGGTCGGTCAGGAGCGCGCCGTACGCGGAGCTCGAGGACGTGACCTACAGCTCGTTCGACGGGCTCGAGATACCCGGCTTCCTGATGCGCCCGCGCGGGGCGTCCGCCGAGCGCCCGGTGCCGGCGGTCGTCTACCCGCACGGCGGTCCCACGGACGCCTACGGCGACGAGTGGGACGGGCACGCGCAGTCCTTCGTCGACAGGGGCTACGCCTGGCTCGCGATCAACTTCCGTGGCTCGACCGGCTACGGCCGCGACTTCGAGCGCGGGAACCACGGCGACTGGGGCGTGGGCGACACGAAGGACTGCCTGGCCGCCGCCGACTTCCTGCGCAGCCTGGACTGGGTCGACGGCGAGCGGCTCGGCATCTTCGGCGCCAGCTACGGCTCCTACATGGCGCTCCTGTCCGTGACCGACGACCCCGAGCACCGCTTCCGCTGCGCCGTGCCGAAGTACGGCGACTGCGACATCACGACCTCATGGGCGCAGGGCGACCGCAGCGGTGTGCAGGACCTCGAGCGGATGATGGGGCCGCCGTCGCAGGCGCGCGAGGCGTACATCGCCGGCTCCGCATACCACCGGCTCGAGAACGTCGAGGCGCCGCTCCTGATCGCGCACGGCGAGCGCGACGAGCGCGTGAGCCCGAAGCAGTCCGAGCAGCTCGTGGCGCGCCTGCGCGAGCTCGGCAAGACCTTCGAGTACGTGACCTACCCGACCGAGGCGCACGGCTTCCTGCGGGCCGGCCCACAAATCGACTTCTACCGCAGGCTCGAGCGATTTCTTAACTGGCACTTGATGTGAAGCCGTGAGAGAGTCCGCGCCCATGAAGCGACTCGCTGCCGTGCTCGTGTCCATGGGCCTGCTAGCCGGCCTCACCGCGGTGTCCGCCCAGAGTCAGGACGACAAGGCCGGCGCGAAGAAGCAGACCAGCTTCGACATCGGCGATCCGCAGGGCATCGACAGCATGAACCCGCTGATCGGCGTGACCGTTGCCGCATACGAGGCCTGGAACCTCCAGTACGCCACGCTCACGGACAAGGCGGCGAGCGACTTCCACACGATCCCCGGCCTGGCGAAGTCGTGGAAGGGCTCGGCGGACAAGCGCACCTGGACGTACACGCTTCGCGACAACCTCAAGTGGTCGGACGGCAAGCCGCTCACGTCGGAGGACATCGCCTGGACGGTCAACACGGCCCGGGACGAGGAGTGGCTGAACCACAGCTCGACCGTGGTGAACCTCACGGCGGAGGCGCCCGATCCCAAGACGGTCGTGATCCACTCGTCGGTTGACGATCCCAAGCTGCCGACGATGGACGTCTACATCCTCCCGAAGCACATCTGGGGCCCGCTCGGCAAGGACAAGCGCGGCAAGTACGACGCCACCGACGGCGTCGGATCGGGGACGTTCGTGCTCGAGCAGTTCGAGAAGGGCCAATTCGCGCGCTTCAAGGCGAACCCGCACTACTACAAGGGCCGCCCGGCGGTCGACAGGGTCGTGCTGCGCAAGTTCAACAACCCGGACGCGATGGTCGCGGCGCTCAAGAGCGGCGAGCTCGACGCCGCCGAGGACGTGCCCGGATCCGCGTTCAGCCTGCTGGAGAAGGATCCGGACATGGTCGCCGTGCAGGGCTTCCAGGGCGCGATGACGGAGCTGGCGATCAACGGCGGCGACGGCCTGAAGAAGCCGCACCCGGCCCTCCTCGATCCCGCGGTCAGGGCCGCCATCGGGCACGCGATCGACAAGCAGACGATCGTGGACCGCGTGCTGAACGGGCTGGGGAAGCCGGAGGAGACGCTCAGCGTGTCGCCTGACCCGGCGTGGACGCCTGAGATCCCGGCGGCGGACCGCTTCGACTTCGACCTGGACAAGGCGCGCCAGATCCTCGAGGACGCCGGCTACAAGGACACCGACGGCGACGGCGTCCGCGAGATGCCGAACGGCGGGAAGCCGCTGAACTTCCGCTACGCCGTGCGCACAGACAGCGAGGCCGGCCCGCCGACCGCGGAGTTCATCACCGGCTGGCTGAAGGAGATCGGCATCGCGACGACGCGCAAGGTCTACGACGACAGCGCGCTCACGGTGGTGATCGGCAAGGGCGACTACGACCTGTTCGTGTGGGGCTGGGTGCCGTTCGTGGACCCGGATCCGATGCTGTCGTACTTCACCTGCGACCAGATCGCCAGCGATCCCAAGGACCCGACCAACTACTACAACGACGCGAACTACTGCGACCCGGCCTACGACAAGCTCTACGCGCAGTCGAAGGTCGAGCTCGATCCCGCGAAGCGCGAGGAGATCGTCCACGAGATGCTCACGCGCCTCCAGCAGTGGGGCGTGTACCACGTGCTGTACGTGTATCCGGACACGCAGGTGTACCGGAAGGGCCGCTTCACCGGGTTCGTCCGGCAGCCGGCGAAGACCGGGCCGGTCTTCTACTCCAACACGTCGCCGAGCTACGCGCTGCTGAAGCCGGCAAGCGCCGCCTCGTCGAGTGACGGCGGCGGTGGCGGCGCGGGCATGATCGCGATCATCGTCCTTGCCGCGCTCGCCCTGGGCGGCGCGGTGATCTGGCTGCTGCGCCGCCGTACCGCTGACGAGCGGGAGTGAGCGCCCGCCTGGTCACAGGCAAGCTGCTGGGGTCGGTGGCGACGCTCGTCTTCGTCATCGTCTTCAACTTCTTCCTGTTCCGGGTCGTCGAGACGGACCCGGTGTCGAGCCTCTTCCGAGGCCGCAACCTGAGCCAGACGCAGCGCGCCGAGCTGACGAAGCAGTTCGGGCTCGAGGGCTCGAAGGCGCACCAGTTCGTGCGCTACCTCGAGCAGACCGCGACGCTCAACCTCGGGCGCTCCTACACGACGAACCAGCCCGTGGCCGACGAGATCCGCCGCAAGGCCGGCCCGACGATCGCGCTGGTGGGGATCTCGGCGGTGCTCTCGGCTGTGTTCGGCACGCTGCTCGGGATCGCCGCGGCCTGGCGAAGACGCACGGCCGCCGACTACTCCATCCAGGGCTTCACGATGGCCACCTACGCCATGCCCGACTTCTGGCTCGGCATGCTGCTGCTCACCACGGTCGGGGTGGGGCTGGGGCTGTTACCGGTGGGCGGGATAGTCGATCCGTCGTCCGACGCGACCGGCTTCGCGAAGCTGCTCGACCAGGCGAAGCACATGATCCTGCCGGGGCTGACGCTGACGCTCGCGTACCTGGGCGAGTACGCGATCATCATGCGCTCGTCGCTGCTCGACACGATGCGCGAGGACTACCTCCTGCTCGCCCGCGCGAAGGGCCTGCGGGACGTGATCGTGCGGAACCGCCACGCGGTGCCGAACGCGCTGCTCCCCGTGGTGGCGCTCGCCGCGATCAACTTCGGGCTGGTGCTCGCGGGGGCGATCGCGGTCGAGGCGATCTTCTCCTGGCCCGGCCTCGGCCTCGCCACCTACGAGGCGCTCAAGGGGCCCGACCTGCCGATGCTGCAGGGGCTGTTCCTCGTCTTCAGCGCCTCGGTGATCGTCTTCAACCTGATCGCGGACCTGCTCTACGCCTACCTCGATCCGCGGGTGCGGCCGACGTGAGCAGCGCAGCGGTCCACTCGCCGCGCCGGATCGCGTGGACGCGCCGCCGCCGCGCGGTGTCGAGCGCCTGGCGCGAGTACCGCCGCCACAAGCCCGGGATGATCGGTCTCGCGATCCTGGTCGCGGTGGTGGCGATGGCGCTCGCCGCGCCGCTGCTGGCCGACCCCGCGGGGCTTCACGTCGTGACCACGACCCAGAACCCGGCCTTCGCGAGCCCGTCCGACTTCGGCGGTCTCGGCACGGACAAGTTCGGCCGACCGGTGCTGACCCAGTTCATCTGGGGCTCGCGGATCAGCCTCCTCGTGGGGCTCGCGGCCACCGTCCTGGCGGTGGTGATCGGCTCGGTCGTGGGCATCCTCGCCGGCTTCTTCGGAGGTAGGCCGGGCGGCGCGCTCATGCGGGTGACCGAGTGGTTCCTCGTGATCCCGTTCCTGCCGCTGGCGATCGCGCTCGCCGCGATCCTGGGGCCGTCGGTCAAGAACCTCATCCTCGTCATCGGCATCACGTCGTGGCCGTCGACCGCGCGCCTGATCAGGGCCCAGGTGCTGACGCTGAAGGAGCGCGACTACGTCGACCGCAGCCGGGCGCTCGGGGCCTCCGACTGGCACCTGATGACGCGCCACATCCTCCCGAACGTGTCGCCGCTGATCCTCGCCAACACCACACTCACGGTGCCGATCGTGATCCTGTCCGAGGCCACGCTCTCGTTCCTCGGGCTGGGCGATCCCGCGAACGCGTCGTGGGGCAAGATGCTGGACGACGCGTTCGAGGCGGGCGCCGTGACGCTCCAGGCGTGGTGGTGGATCATCCCGCCGGGGCTCGGGATCATGCTCGTGGTCCTCGCGTTCACGCTGTGCGGCACGGCGCTCGAGGAAGTCCTCGATCCGCGGCTGCGGGACAGGCGCCGCAGGTGACCCTGCTCGAGGTGAACGACCTGCACGTGACCTACGCGGCCGGGTCGGGCGCGCCCGTGCCGGCGGTGCGCGGCGTGGACCTGCGGCTCGACGTGGGCCAGACGCTCGGGCTCGCCGGCGAGTCCGGCTGCGGGAAGTCGTCGCTGGCGGCCGCGCTGCTGCGGCTGCTGCCGAGGGGAACGGAGGTCACGGGCGACGTGCTGCTCGACGGCGAGGACGTGCTCACGATGAAGCCCGGCCGCCTGCGGGCCGTGCGCTGGACGGAGCTCGCGATCGTCTTCCAGGGCGCGCTCCACACGCTCAACCCGGTGCAGAGGGTGGGCGACCAGATCGCCGAGGCGCTCCGGCTGCACTCGAAGGGGGGCGGGAACGTCTCGAAGCGCGTGGGCGAGCTGCTCGAGCTGGTCGGGCTGCCCGCGCGGCGGGCGCGCGCGTACCCGCACGAGCTCTCGGGCGGGCAGCGCCAGCGCGTCCTGATCGGGCTGGCGGTGGCGTGCGAGCCGAGGCTGCTGATCGCCGACGAGCCCACGACCGCGCTCGACGTGATGGTGCAGGCGCAGGTACTGCGGCTGCTCGAGGATCTCCAGCGCGAGTTCGGCCTGGCGATCATCTTCATCACGCACGACCTCTCGACGCTGGCGGACATCTGCAGGCGCATCGCGGTGATGTACGCGGGCCGGATCGTCGAGGAGGGGCCGAACGACAAGGTGTTCGCGGACGCCGCCCATCCCTACACGCGCGCGCTCGCGGCCGCGTTCCCGGTGATCGGCGACCCCGCCTTCCGCATGCGTCCCTCCGGCCTGCCCGGCGACCCGCCCGACCCGCGCGAGCTGCCGAGCGGCTGCCCGTTCCACCCGCGCTGCGCGGAGGCGATCGACATCTGCCCGCGCACGCGCGTCGAGCTGTGGCCGGCGGGCGAGCGGCGCGAGGCGGCCTGCGTCCACGTGTCCGGCGCACCGGTGCGCACGTGAGCGCCCCCGAGCCGATCGTCGAGGTGCGCGACCTGCACGTGCAGTACCCGGGGCGCGACGGCCCGGCGCGCGCCGTGGACGGCGTGAACCTCGCGGTGGGCGAGGGCGAGACGCTCGCGCTCGTGGGCGAGTCGGGCTGCGGGAAGACCACGCTCGCGCGCACGATCATGGGCCTCCAGCGGCCCACCTCCGGCGAGGTGCGCTTCCGCGGCGAGCCGCTCTCGTACGACCGCAGGGGGATGCGCGAGCACCGCAGGCGTGCGCAGATGATCTTCCAGGACCCGACCGGCGCTCTGAACGCGCGTCAGACGCTCTACGAGGCCGTGGCGGAGGGCATCCGCATCCAGGGCCTCGAGGGCGACGAGGAGCGGCTCGTGGCCGGCGCGCTCGCGCGCGCGGGGCTGCGCCCGCCGGAGAGCTTCTTCACGCGCTACCCGTACGAGATCTCGGGCGGCCAGCGCCAGCGGGTGATCATCGCGGGGGCGATGGTGCTGAACCCGAGCCTGCTCGTGGCCGACGAGCCGGTGTCGGCGCTCGACGCCTCGGTGCGAGGCGAGATCCTCGCGCTGATGCTCGGGCTGGTGCGCGATGCGGGCGTGACGGTGCTCGTGGTCACGCACGACCTCGGCCTGGCGTGGAACGTGGCCGACCGCGTGGCCGTCATGTACCTCGGCCGGATCGTGGAGGACGCGCCAGCCGAGCAGCTGCTCACCGCCCCCCAGCACCCGTACACGCGCGCGCTTCTCTCGGTCGTGCCGGAGACGAAGCACATGGAGCCGCAGATCCTCAAGGGCGAGACGCCCGACCCCACGCGCATCCCGTCCGGCTGCCGCTTTCACCCGCGCTGCCCGCTGGTGGAGTCCGGCCGGGCGGCGCGGCTCGGGATCGAGGAGCGCTGCCGCAACGAGGACCCGCTCTTCCTTCCCGCCTGCCACGCGGTTCGGTTAGCTTCGTCGGATGAGCGCGAGGCTTACCTACACGAGCGGTGACCTCGGCGCCGATACCGACGCCGCCTTCGAGGCGGCGCTCGAGTCGGCGCGCGGCGCGGAGGCCCGCCCGCACCCGCACCTGATCGCCGGCGAGCAGGTCGCGGACGGCGAGCCCTTCGAGCGGCGCGACCCTGCGCGCACGGATCACGTGGCGAGCCGCGCCCACGGCGCGGGCCCCGAGCTGGTGGAGCGCGCGGTCGAGGCGGCGCGGGCGGCGGCGGGCGACTGGGCCGCGACGCCCTACGAGGAGCGCTGCCGGCTGCTGCGTGAGGTGGCGTCCGGGATCGGCGAGCGCCACATGGAGCTGGCGGGGCTGGCGAGCCTCGAGACCGGCAAGTCGCGCACGGAGTCGATCCTCGAGGTGCAGGAGGCGATCGACCTGGTCGAGGCCTACGCCGGCCACATGGAGGCGAACGACGGCTACACGGAGCCGCTCGGCAGCTTCGTCGAGGGCGAGCGGAACATCGACGTGCTGCGCCCCTACGGCGTGTTCGGCGTGATCGCGCCGTTCAACTTCCCCGTCGCGCTGTCGGTGGGCATGTTCGGCTCGGCCCTGATCGCGGGCAACACGGTCGTCTTCAAGCCCTCCGAGGAGTCGCCCTCGACGGGCGCGGTCCTGGCGGAGATAGTGGGCGCCGCCGGTCTCCCGCCCGGCGCCTTCAACCTCGTGCACGGCGGACCCGAGACGGGCCGCGCGCTGGTGGACGCGCACGTGGACGGCATGGCCTTCACGGGCTCGGCCGAGGTGGGCCGCGAGATCGCGCGCAAGATGCAGCAGGGCCCGTACGCGCGTCCCGCGCTCACCGAGATGGGCGGCAAGAACCCGGCGATCGTCACCGCGAGCGCCGATATCGACGCGGCCGCCGAGGGCGTCGCCCGCTCGGCCTTCGGCCTGTCCGGCCAGAAGTGCAGCGCCTGCTCGCGCGCGATCGTGCTCGACTCGGTCCACGACGAGTTCGTCGAGCTGCTGGCCGCTCGGGCCGCGGCGCTGCCGCTCGGCGATCCGAGCGACCCCGAGGCGTTCGTCGGTCCGGTGATCAACGAGCGGAGCGTGGAGCGCTTCGAGCGGGCCGTGGCCGCCGCGGAGGCCGAGGGGCACGTGGCCGCCGGCGGCGGGATGCCCGACCTGCCCGGGCACTTCGTGGCGCCGACGGTCGTCGCCGGCCTGCCGCACGGCCACGCGCTGGAGCGCGACGAGCTGTTCCTGCCGTTGGTCACGGTCACGCGGGTCGGCTCGTTCGACGAGGCGCTGGCCGAGGCCAACGCACCCGTGTATGGCCTCACCGCCGGCATCTTCACGGGCGACGAGGCCGAGAAGGAGCGCTTCCTCGCCGAGATCCAGGCGGGCGTGGTCTACGTGAACCGGCGCGCGGGCGCGACCACCGGCGCGTGGCCGGGCACGCAGACGTTCTGCGGCTGGAAGTCGAGCGGCTCCACCGGCAAGGGCGGGCTCGGGGCGTGGTACCTGCCGCAGTTCATGCGCGAGCAGAGCCGCACTATCGTGGACTGAGCTCTGCTGTGAAGAGCGGCTCGGGACCGTTCCCGGCGATCGTGTCGGCGATGTCGCGCCCGCACATGAAGCCGGGCACGTTGCCGGTGCCCGAGTAGCCGCCGGAGACGTACAGGCCGGGGCGGCCGGGCACCTCGCCCACGTAGGGCAGCGAGTCGTCGGTGTAGCCCACGACGCCGGCCCAGCGGTGGCTCACCCCGCCGCCGGCGCCGAGGTCGTCGCGCAGGTAGCGCTCCACGCGCTCCCAGATCTCGGGGCTGCCCGCGTCGCTGTCTGTGTAGGACTGCTCGCCGTCAACGTCGCTGAAGCCGCCGGCGAGGATGCGCCCGTCGGGGCGCTGCTGCAGGTACTCGTAGCCCCAGCGCGCGTACACGAGCTGCTCGAGCGTCGGCGGGAGCGGCTCCGTGGCGATCATGTGGAGCCGGCGCGACCGCACGCGCCCCTCGTACTCGGGCACGAGCGCGGGCAGCGCGCCGTCGGTGGCCACCACGACGTGGCGAGCGCGCACGCTGCCGCGGTCGGTCATCACGGGCCCCTCGCCCGGCGCGGGCACCGGCCCGCGCACGGGGCTGCCCTCGCACAGCCGCGCGCCCGCGGCCTCGGCGGCGCCGGCGAGCAGGCGGTACCAGCGCGCGGGCTGGAGGGCGCCGTCGTGGTCGGTGAGGCAGCCCACGAGGCCGGTGCGCCGAAGCGCGGGCGGCAGCGCGTCGCGCTCCACGACCTCGGCTGGGAAGCCGTCCTCCTCGAGCGCGTGAGCGTGGTCGCGCACGTGGGCGGCCTCCTCCTCCGACACGGCGAGGCGGAGCAGGCCGACCTTCCGGAGCGAATCGCCCGCGCCGAGCTCCTCGGCCAGCTCGTAGATCTCGCGCTGGGCCTCGAGCGTGCGCGCGTACATCGCGCGGGCGCGCTCCGCGCCGAAGCGCTCGCGCGTGTCGTTGTAGAACGGCGCCATCCCCGCGATCAGGAAGCCGCCGTTGCGCCCGCTGGCGCCGCCCGCGACCGTGCCCGCCTCCAGCAGGATGGTCTCGATCCCGTGCTGCGCGAGCCGGCGCGCGCAGGAGAGCCCGCCCACGCCGCCGCCGATCACGCAGGCCTCGACCTCCACGTCGTCCTCGAGTGCGGGCCGTGGCTCGTAGGGCTCGTCGAGCCAGAAGGGGACGGTGCCGCTCACCGAGAGCCCGCCGTGCACCGGCGCGCGTGCGCGCTCACGCCGCGGCTCCGGTGATCCTCGCGGCGGCTGCGCGCAGCTCGCGGGCCAGCTCCGTTGTGGCCTCGCGCCCGCCGCGCGACGAGGGCAGCGACACGTTCACGGCCACCGGCGCGTCGCCGTCGATCCAGGCGAGCGGCACGGCAATCGAGTGGAGACCCACCTCGTACTCCTCGCGCGAGTACGCCACGCCCTCGCGGCGCACGCGCTCGAGCTGCGCCCGCAGCTTCTCCCAGCTCGTGACCGTGCGCGGCGTGAGCTCCTCGTACGGCTCCCCGCCCGCGGCGCGGCGCGCGGCCTCGTCGTCCAGCTGGGCCAGCAGGCACTTGCCGAGCGCCGTGGCGTGCACGGGCAGGCGCAGCCCGACGTGCGAGCGGAGCGTGAGCAGGTTGGTGCCCGCCTCGCTCACGAGGTAGAGCACCTCGCCGCCGTCGAGCGTCGCGAGGTTCACGGTCTCGCCGCTGCGCTCGGCCAGCGCGCGGAGCGGCTCGCGCGCTAGGTCCGGCAGTCGCACCGCCGGCAGCAGCCGTGCGGCGCCGAGTCCGAGCCGCAGCCGGCGGCTCGCGCCGTCGCGGACGAGCCAGCCGCGCTCGGTGAGAAGCTTCACGAGCCGGTGTACGGTTGGCACCGGAAGCCCGAGCCGCTCCGAGATCTCCGTCTGGGTCAGCTCGGGCGAGTCGCCGGCGAACAATTCGAGGATGTCGAGGCCGCGGGCGAGCGTGCCGACCGAGCCCCTGTTCTCATCTTGCGAAAGTTGCTTTCGCATATCGACTTTGGGAGAATAACCCGAGGATGGGTCGCTCGCAGGTCCAGTCGCGCGCCGAGACGCTTCCGTACAGCTGGTACACCGACCCGGCTGTCGCGCGCGCCGAGCAGGACGAGATCTTCCGGCGCTCCTGGCAGTACGTCGGACACACGGGCGAGCTCGACGGCCCCGGCAGCATGTTCCCGACGCAGGTCGGCGGTCTGCCGCTCGTGGTGGTGCTCGACCGCGACGGCGAGCTGCGCGCCTTCCTGAACGTGTGTCGCCACCGAGGCACGGTGCTCGTCAACGAGCCGCAGCGGCGCGGCACGATCCAGTGTCCCTACCACGCCTGGACCTACGGGCTCGACGGCAGCCTGCGCGGCGCCCCGCGCAGCAAGGAGGAGCCCGACTTCGACGCGAGCTGCCTCGGGCTCGTGCCGGCGCAGGTGGGCACCTGGGGACCGTTCGTGTTCGCGAACACGGACATGGACGCGCCGGGACTGGACGTCGCGCTCGGCGACCTGCCCGAGGTCGTCGCCGAGAACGGCCTGGACGTCGACTCGCTCCGCTTCCACGACCGCGGCGCATACGAGATCAACGCCAACTGGAAGATCGCGATCGAGAACTACCTCGAGTGCTACCACTGCCAGCTCAACCACCCGGCCTTCGTGAAGGTCATCGACGAGGAGCGGCAGCGTATGGAGGCCGTGGGACTTCGGCTGAGCCAGTTCCCACCGGTGCATCCGGACGCGTACACCGACGCTGCCCCGTACGAGGTGCCCAGCGACGGCGCCGTGCCGACCGCGCAGTACCACATCCTGTTCCCGGCGATGAAGTTCAACGTGAACCCGGGACGGCCGAACCTGTCGATCGGCCCGTTGTGGCCGGTGGCCCCGGACCGCACCGCGGCGTGGTTCGACCGCTTCTTCCCGGAGGGCACCGACGAGGCCTGGATCGAGGAGATGCGCGTGTTCGACAACCAGGTGGGCGCCGAGGACACCGGCCTCGTGGAGGCCGTCCAGCGCGGCGCGGCCAGCGGCGCGCTCGAGCACGGGCGGCTGCTCACCCGCACCGAGGAGCTGATCGGCGCGTTCCAGGACATGGTCCGGGCCCGGGTCGAGCCCGCGCTGCGCGACGGCGACTGAGCTAGCCGAGCTCGCGCGGCGTCTCGAAGCTCCACTCGCGCCGGCGCACGCTCTCGCCGTTCTCGAACGCTTCCAGCTCGGTGCGCACGCGGAAGCGCTCGGCGTCGGCGTCCATCACAGCTCGCACCTCCGCGCGGGTGGTCCAGCCGTCGCGCCCAAGCTCCGTCGCGGCCTGGCAGCGCACCTCGGCAGAGAGCGGATCGCCGGGCATGATCGAGTAGGTGGTGGAGGCCCAGCAGCCGGCCGAGATGCCGGCGTCCACGAGCCGGTAGAGCCCGCCGGTCGCCCAGTCGAAGGTCAGCTCGGTGCGGCCGCTCCTGAAGTCGCGCGTGAGCACGCGACCGCCCTCGTCGGGCGCGAGCGTCTCGAGCTCGACCGGCGCGGCGTTCTCGGGCTCGCCGAAGGCGCGCAGCTCCGCGTCCTCGGCGCGCGGCTCGCGTACCGGCAGCACGAGCGAGCTGTCCGCGGTGTGGATCCCGAGCGTGACCGGCTCCGGCACGGGCCACAGCCAGGGCCAGTAGGCGGGGGAGAGCGCCAGCCGCAGCCGGTGCCCGGCGGGGATCGCCTGGGCGATGCCGTCGAGTTCGACGGTCACGCGCGCCGCCTGGCCCGGCTCGAGCGGCTCGGGGTGCTCGTGGCTGTCGCGGTGCGTGAGGTTGAGCACGCCGCGCGTCACGAGCAGCGAGCTGCCGTCGGGCGCGACGTCGCAGAGCCGCGCGGCGATCTGCGCGACCGGCCGGTCCGAGTCCAGCCGAAGCTCCACGCGGACGTTGCCGAGCAACTCGATCCGCTCCTCCAGCGGCGCGGAGTTGAAGCAGAGCGAGCGACCGTCCTCGGCGCGCTGGTCGATGGCGCTGTCGGCGTCGCTGCCGTCGCCGCACCAGACGCCGCCGTCGAGCCCGCAGAGCAGGTCGGTCGAGATCTCGAGGCGCGGTCCGTCTGAGTCGGGCTCGTCGCGGAGCGTGCCGTCCGCCAGCCACAGCCGCCGCTCGCCGATGGCGGGCGACGGCCAGCTCTCCTCCGCCACCCAGCGGCCCGGGCGCTCGGGGTGGAACGGCGCCGGCGCCACCGGCTCCTGCATCCAGACGCGCAGGGCGGGCTCCTCGTCGATCCCGGTGTCCTCGTCCTTCAGCCAGCGGTCCCACCAGCGCAGGCACTCCTGGAGGAAGCCGATCGCGGGGCCCGGGCGCACCTCGTCCGGGAAGGCATGCGACCAGGGGCCGAGCAGGCCCTTCGAGGGTGCGCCGAGCCCGGCCACGAGCCGGAGGACCGCCTCGGAGTAGCCGTCGTCCCAGCCGCCGATGGCGTAGACCGGGCATTTGATCGCGCCGAAGTCCTCGCAGACCGAGCCCTGCTTCCAGTAGTCGTCGCGGCGCTGGTGGCGGAGCCACTCGTACTCGTACGGCTCGACGCTGTCGATCCGCTCCAGCCAGGCGTCACGCCAGCCCTCGCCCGCCACCTCTGGGTCGGGTGCGATCGCGTTGTAGGACAGCATCGACGCTCCCCACGAGAGCATCTCGAGCGCCAGCACGGCGCCGCCCCGGTAGTGCACGTCGTCGGCGTAGCGGTCGTCGGTCGAGCAGAGCGTGATCACTGCCTTCAGCTCGGGCGGCGCGTGGGCGGCCACCTGGAGACCGTTGAAGCCGCCCCACGAGATGCCGAACATGCCGATCGCGCCGGTGCACCACGGCTGCTCGGCGATCCAGCGCAGGACCTCGAGCGCGTCCTGCTGCTCCTGCGGGAGGTACTCGTCGTGGAGGAGACCGTCGGACTCGCCGCTGCCGCGCTGGTCCACGCGCAGCACGGCGTAGCCGTGGCCGGCCACGTAGGCGTGACGCGGCTGGTCGCGCGGGGCCGTGCCGTCGCCCTTGCGGTAGGGGATGTACTCGAGGACGGCGGGAACCGGATCGTCCTCAGCGTCCTCGGGCAGCCAGATGCGCGCTCCGAGCCGGGTGCCGTCGGACAGCGGGATCCAGACGTGGTCGATCCTGCGCACGGGGCGCGGGAGCTCGGTGACCACCTTCATGGGCGAGCCGGCGCTCCGAGCAGCTCGCCCGCGTGCTCGCCGAGCGCGGGCGCGGGACGGCCGCGTCCGGTGGGCGCGCCGTCCACCTTGAAGGGGCTGCCGAGCAGCCGCACGCGGCCGACGCCCGGCTGGTCCACGTCCTGCACGAGACCGTTGGCGCGCACCTGCGCGTCGTCGAAGAGCTGGTCGAGGCTCCGCACCTCGCCCGCGGGGACGTGGCGCGCGGCGAGCGCGTCCACGGCAGCGCGAACGCCGAGCCGGGCGAAGCCGCGCTCCACCGCGCGCACGTGCGCGAGACGCCGCTCGCGCTCGCCGTCGTCGGCGGGCTCGGCCTGCGGGTTCGACGCAAACGGGTCCTCGAGGCCGAGCAGCTCGCACACCCGGAGGCGCTGCGCCTGGTTCAGGCAGGCGAGCGCGACGAAGCCGTCGGCACAGGCGTGCGCGCGGTAGTAGGGGTCGAGCGCCTCGAGCCGGGCCGCGCGTGCGGTGAGGGCCTCGAGTTGCTCTGGCCCAGCCACTTTCTCACCCTCCCGGATCGTGTCGATGTTCTCGACCGCCACGAAGCGCTGCGCCTGCAGCGCGAGCGCGGCGCCGAGCAGCGATACCTCCACGTCCGGCGCGCGCTCGTCGCGGCCCAGCAGGCCCGCGGTCACCGCGAGCGCCGCCAGCAGGCCGGCCGTGAAGTCCGCCAGCGCGAGACCGCCGGTGCGGCGCGGGACGGCGTCGCCCGGACGCGGGTCGGCGAGCAGCAGGCCGGACAGCGCCTGCCCGATCAGGTCGTAGGCGGGCCGGCTCGAGTCGGGACCGTCGCTGCCGAAGGCCGACACGCACACGGTCACGCAGCGCGGGTTCACCGCGCCGACGCTCTCGGCGTCCAGCCCGAATCGGCGCGCCCGCTCGGGGTGGCAGTTGTGCACGAGCGCGTCGGCCGAGGCGATCAGCTCGCGGCTCCGCTCCTGGCCCTGCGGCGTCTTGAGGTCGAGCGCGACCGAGCGCTTGCCGCGGTTGAGCGCATAGAAGTAGCGGCTCTCGCCCGGCTCGAACGGGTCGTAGCGGCGCCACTCGTCGCCGCTCGGGGGTTCGACCTTGATCACGTCGGCACCGAGGTCACTGAGCAGCATCGTGGCGAACGGCGCCGCCACGTACTGGCCGTAGTCGAGCACACGCAGGCCGTCGAGCGGGAGCCTCGCGGAGCTCATCGGGCGGGACCCTCCCAGGCGGTGAGGACGGCGTCGGCCCACGATCGGGCCGACCTGCTGCGCCGGTAGGCGCGCTGGAGCGGGAACTCGAGCGTGAAGCCGAGCGCGCCCGTCACCTGCATGCAGATGCCGACCGCCCGCTCCGCCGCCTCGCCGGCATGCGCGAGCGCGTTCGCGCCTGGCAGCTCGGCGGTGAGAAGCGTCAGCCCATCCACGAGCGTGGCCGCGTCCGCGAGCGACTGCTGCACCGGCTCGAGGGCCGTGAGCGGTCCGCCGAACGCATGGCGCGAGCGAGCATGCTCGAGCGCGAGCCGAAGCGACTCCTCCGCGAGCCCCGCGAGGTAACCCGT
>JAXDIL010000035.1:0-6580 GCA_034664005.1 Thermoleophilaceae bacterium
TCTACCGCGCGAGGGGCCCCGAGGGCCTCGCGCAGCCGGTGGTCGACGCGATGGCCAAGGTCATCCAGGACGAGGGCTTCAAGTACGCCCTCTTCGGCGGCGGCCTGCTCGGCTTCGAGATCGGCGCGGGACTCACCGCCCGCCTGCACGCCGGCGTGACGATGGAGGTCACGGCCGTGCGCGCCGAGGACGGCAAGCTCGTGGCCGAGCGGCCGATCCTGCAGGACTCGGCGATCGTCGACGTGGGCTACGTCGGCGAGCCCGGCATCATCATCGGCCGGCTGAACGCGTTCGACATCGACGAGTCGGGTGACGGCTCGGCCGAGGTCGTGGACGTGGACGTCCAGTTCGAGGACCACTCGACCAAGGCGGTGATGGTGGAGCGCGGCGAGCAGCGCGGCGCCGACGTGAACATCGAGGACGCCGACATCCTCGTGGCCGGTGGCCGCGGGCTCGGCAAGGCGGAGGGCTTCGAGCTCTGCGAGTCGCTCGCCGAGGCGCTCGGTGGCGCGGTCGCCGCCACGCGCGCGGTGGTCGACGCCGGCTGGTACCCGTACGCCGCCCAGATCGGCCAGACCGGCAAGACGGTCGCCCCGAAGCTGTACCTGGCGGCCGGGATCTCCGGCGCGATCCAGCACAAGGTCGGAATGCAGGGCTCGGAGAACATCGTCGCGATCAACAAGGATCCGAACGCGCCGATCTTCGAGTTCTCGGACCTCGGCATCGTCGGCGATCTCAACAAGATCCTGCCGAAGCTCACAGAGGCCGTGAAGGCCAAGAAGGGCTAGTCAGGATGGCCACCGCTCCCATCGAGTTCCCGCCGCCCGTCGAGCCCGAGAACGAGTTCGTCGCGCAGCCGACCGATCCGGAGGACGAGCGGATCGAGGTCGGCGTGGTGATCGTGGGCGGTGGCCCCGGTGGCCTCGCGTGCGCGATCCGGCTGACGCAGCTGCTCGCCGAGGACGAGGCGCTCATGGAGTCGCTCGGCGAGGTGCCCGTGGCGCTCGTCGAGAAGGGCAAGAGCCCGGGCTCGCACCTGCTGTCGGGGGCGATGATGAACCCGTCGGCGATGCAGAGGCTGTTCCCGGACCTGGACGAGAGCGAGTGGCCGACGTACGGGTCGGTGGGCAAGGACGCGGTCTACCTGCTTCCGAACGGCAAGCGGTCGATCCCGCTGCATCCGATCCCGCCGCCCTTCAAGAACCACGGGAACCACGTGACCTCCGTGGCGCAGCTCGGCCGCTGGCTCTCCCAGCAGGCCGAGGAGGCCGGCGTCTACATCCTGGGCGAGACCTCCGCCTACAAGCTGCTCGTGGAGGACGGTCGCGTGGTCGGCGTGCGCTCGGGCGACAAGGGCCGCGGCCGCGACGGCCAGGAGCTGTCGAACTTCGAGCCGGGCGCGGACCTGATCGGCAAGGCCACCGTGCTTGCCGAGGGCACGGCGGGCCACCTGACCGGCGCCGCGATCCGCCACTTCGAGATCGGCTCCGAGGACCCGCAGCAGTGGGAGCTCGGCGTGAAGGAGATCTGGGAGGTCCAGCAGCCGCTCGACCGCGTGATCCACACCATGGGCTGGCCGCTCCACTTCGCGTCGAAGTACCGCGAGTTCGGAGGCTCGTTCATGTACCCGATGGGCGAGGACCGCGTGTCGCTCGGCTTCGTGGTCGGGCTCGACTACAAGGACGCCCGCTTCTCGGTGCACGACGCGCTTCAGCAGATGAAGCAGCACCCGCTGTTCGCAAAGCGGCTCGAGGGCGGCAAGCGCATCGGCTGGGGCGCCAAGACGATCCCCTCAGGCGGCTACTGGGCGCGGCCGCGGCGGCTGTGGGCGCCTGGGATGGCGATCGTGGGCGACGGCGCCGGCATGGTGAACGTGCCGACCCTGAAGGGCGTCCACTACGCGATGCACGCGGGGATGTTCGCCGCGGAGGCGATCTACGAGCGGCTGAAGAACGGCAGCGACGAGGGTGTCACCGACCTCTCCAACTACCAGTCGATGATCGAGGGCTCCGTCATCGAGGAGGACACCTACCGGACGCGCAACGCGCGCCAGCCGTTCGCCAAGGGCTTCTTCGTCGGCGGCGCGATCGCGAGCATGATGACCGTCTCGGGGGGGCGCGTCCCGGGCGGCCACTGGCCGACGCACGACGACGCCACCGTCCCGGTCTTCATCGGGCCGGAGCGCGACTACCCGAAGCCGGACGGCAAGACGACCTTCGACAAGCTCTCGTCGGTCTTCGCCACCGGCAACGCGACCCGCGACGACGCACCGAACCACATCCGCATCCAGGACAGGGTGCCGCTCGAGGTGGCGCTGATGTGGCAGAACATGTGCCCCGCGCAGGTCTACGAGGTGCCGGACGAGCAGCTCGACGCCGCCACGAAGGACGGCAAGCTCGACGGCAAGCACGAGGTCAAGCTGCAGATCACCCCGTCGAACTGCGTGCAGTGCGGCGCGATCACCGCCAAGGGAGGCCGCCTGACGCCCCCCGAAGGCGGCGACGGCCCGAATTACCAGCTGACGTAGCTCCCGGCGCGCCGGTCCTCCGCCGGCCAACGGCGGCATCGAGGGTGGGGTGTGCTGAATATCTGGCGCATAGCGCCCAATTTTCAGCACACCTCCGAGGACAGACGTCCTCAGTGCTGTCGTTCGTCTACCTTCCCCGCCCATCCGCTACCCCGGCCAGCATCCGCGTCGTGCCACGGTCGTCGGAGCCGGCTCGTTCGGCACGGCCGTTGCGGTGCTGCTCGAACGGGCGGGGATCCGCACCGCGCTCCTGTGCCGCACCGAGGAGCAGGCACGTGAGCTCTCGAGCTCGCACACCAACGAGCGCTACCTGCCCGGTGTGGAACTGCCGCGCGACCTGAGGATCTCCTCACTCGGTGCGCATCAGGAGCACCTGACCCGTCCCGACCTGATCTTCCTGGCCGTGCCGTCCAAGAACGTCGGTGATGCCGTCGAGCAGCTCCGGCAGCTCGGCGTCTCGGACCGGGCCGGGATCGTCTCGCTGGCGAAGGGGCTCGTGCCGCCCGACGGTCTCACTCCGACCGCGATCCTCGAGGCGACCTTCGGCCCCGAGCGGGTGGCCTGCGTGGGCGGTCCGGCGCACGCGCTCGAGATGGTCGAGACGGGCGCGGGGCTCGTCTGCGCCTCGCGCTCGGAGGCGCTCGCCCACCGGGTGGCCGAGGCCTTCCAGCGCGCGGGGGTGGTGTGCGAGGTGTCGGACGACCCGGTCGGCGTGGAGCTCGCGGGGGTGGCGAAGAACGCCGCCGCCGTGGCCGTCGGCGCCACGCAGGCGCAGGGACTGAACGCCGCCGGCATGGCCGCTGCCGACATCTTCCTCGAGGTGCTCTCGCTGTCGGCGGCCAGCGGCGGCGAGGCGCGCACGTTCGTGGGCCGCGCCGGCACCGGCGACCTCGTCGCGACCGCGCTGGCGCCGACATCGCGCAACCGCAGCGCCGGCGAGCTGCTCGCCGCGGGCGTGCCCGCCGCGGAGATCCCCGAGCGCGTGGGTCAGGCGGTCGAGGCGCTCGAGACCGTGCCCGTGCTCGCGCACGCGATCGAGCGCGCGGGGGTGGAGGCCCCGGTGACCTCGGCGCTCGCGCGGCTCATCGAGGGCACGCTCCCGGTGGACGACTGGGTGGCGCTCGTGCGGGCGAAGCAGCCGCCGCCCGCCCGCTTCGGCCGGCCGAGCACCTGGTGGACGCGGCTGCGCGGCTGGTTCGCGCGGCGCTTCGGAAGCCGACGGCTAAACTCGTAAGAGCAATGAAGGCAGATATTCATCCCGAGTACGTCCCCTCGCACGTCCGCTGCACCTGCGGCAACGAGTTCTGGACCCGTTCCACGAAGCCGGAGCTGCATGTCGAGATCTGCTCGAACTGCCACCCCTTCTACACGGGCCGTCAGAAGCTCGTGGACACCGGTGGTCGCGTCGAGCGCTTCCGCCGCCGCGCTGCGCGTTCGCGCAGGGGCTAGACCGCTCCCGCAACTCTGAGCCGCGGCTCGCGTTGTCAACACGCATGCGCCGTGCGCTTCTAACCGTCGCACTTGCCGCCGCCGCTCTGCCGGCGACGGCGAGTGCTGCGCCGCTTCCCGCGAGCGTCAAGGTCGTGAAGTGCTCGATCGAGCAGCAGGAGGCCGCGTTCCTCGGACGCATGCAGCAGCTGCCCGGCTCGAGCACGATGATGATGCGCTTCACGCTGTTCGAGGAGGCGGGCGACGCGGGCCTTCGCCGCGTGGATGCGCCTGGGCTCCGACGCTGGCGCCAGTCCAGGCCCGGCGTGCACGTCTTCGGCTACAGGCAGGCGTTCCGGAAGCTGGCCGCCCTGACGAGCTACCGGGTGCGGGTCGACTTCCGCTGGTACGCCGAGGACGACACCGAGGTCGCTCGCACCTCGAAGCGCTCCGCGCGCTGCCGCCAGTACGTCGCGCTGCCGAACCTGGTCGCGCAGATCACCCGCATCCGGCGCAGCAAGGTGCCAGGCGTGATGCGTTACGAGGCCGTGGTGAAGAACACCGGGAAGGCGCCCGCCGGCTCGGTGCCGGTCCGGCTCACCGTGGACGGCACCGTCGTCGACACCCGCACGTTCGGCTCACTTGCGCCGGGTGAGCGGCGCACGTTCGTGATCCGCGGGCCGCACTGCGATCGCCTCGCCGAGCTCGAGGCCGATCCCGACCAGCTGATCGCGGAAAGCTCCGACGCGGACAACGCGGACGAGCTCAGATGTACGGCGCTCATGAACACCCGTTAGCCGCCGATACGATGGACAGGGTGAAAACGGTGAAAGCGCGCGAGGCTACGAGAGATGCGCCCATAGGCGGCCAGGCCGTGCTCGAGGGCGTGATGATGCGCGGGATCTCCACGTGGGCCGTGGCGGTCCGCAAGCCCTCCGCCGAACAGCTCGCCGCCGGCGGGCCCGACTCGAAGGAGGGGGCGAAGGGCGAGATCGAGGTGATCTCGGAGCCACTCGTCTCCTGGACCAAGCGTCACCGGCTGCTGCGCCTGCCGATCATCCGCGGCGTCGTTGCGCTCGGCGAGTCGCTCAAGATCGGCTTCCGCGCGCTGGGGATCTCCGCCAACGCGCAGATGCCGGCGGACGAGGACGGCACCCAGCAGGACATCGGCGGCGGCGCCTGGATGGGCACGATCATCTTCGCTCTCGTGTTCGCGGTGGTGCTGTTCTTCCTGGTGCCTGCCGGGCTCACGAACCTGGCGTCCGACTCGATCCCGAATGGGTTTGTCTTCGTGGTGATCGAGAAGGTCATCCGAATCAGCATCTTCCTGGCCTATCTCGCGCTGATCTCGCGGATGCCGGACCTTCAGCGCGTCTTCGAGTACCACGGCGCCGAGCACAAGACGATCTCGTGCTACGAGGCCGGTGAGGAGCTCACCCCGGAGAACGCGCAGCGCTTCTCGCGCTTCCACCCGCGCTGCGGCACGAGCTTCCTGCTGCTGGTGATGATCGTGGCCATCGTCGTGTTCGCGCCGCTCGGCAAGCTCGACTGGCACTGGCTCTTCATCTCGCGCGTGGTCGGCATTCCGATCGTCGCCGGGCTCGCGTTCGAGCTCATCAAGTGGTTCGGCAAGAACCGCGCCCGCCGCTGGGCACGCGCGCTCATGTGGCCAGGCATCCAGCTCCAGCGCCTCACGACGCGGGAGCCCGACCTGTCTCAGCTCGCCGTGGCGATCACGGCGCTCGAGGCGGTGCTCGCGGTTGAGAACCCGCTGGCCGCCTCCGAGGAGGACAAGGTCGGCATGGAAGTCGTGGCGTAGCTGCCACCCTTATTGCGTGATCGAGAAGCTCGTCGAGCAGATCGAGGGCCGCTTCGCCGAGCTGTCCGAGCAGATGTCCGACCCCGATGTGATCTCGGATCAGCGCCGCTATGCCGATGTGGGGCGCGCGTACCGCACGCTCGAGCCGGCGCACCAGCTTGCTCAGGAATGGCGGCGGGCGACAGACGACGCGGCGGGCGCGCGCGAGCTGCTGGCGGAGGACGGCGACGACGCGGAGCTCCGCGAGATGCTGGGCAGCTCGGAGCGGCGGCTCGCCGAGCTGGAGGAGGAGATTCGGCTCGCGATGGTGGAGCCCGACCCGAACGACGACAAGGACGTGATCGTCGAGATCCGGCCGGGTGCGGGCGGCGAGGAGGCGGGACTATTCGCCGGCGACCTCTACCGGATGCTCGACCGCTACGCCGACCGGCGCGGCTTCAAGACCGAGGCGATCGAGCTCGGCGACGGTCACTTCACGTTCGCCGTGAAGGGCAACGGCGCCTACAGCGTCTTCAAGTACGAGGGCGGCACGCACCGCGTGCAGCGCGTTCCCGAAACCGAGTCGCAGGGCCGCATCCACACCTCCACCGCGACTGTTGCAGTGCTACCCGAAGCAGAGGACGTAGACGTGCAGATTGATCAGAATGACCTTCAAGTCGACGTCTACCGCTCGTCTGGGCCGGGCGGCCAGTCGGTGAACACGACCGACTCCGCGGTGCGGATCACGCACAAGCCGACCGGGCTCGTCGTGTCGATGCAGGACGAGAAGTCTCAGCTCCAGAACCGCGACAAGGCGATGCGCGTGC
>JAXDIL010000059.1:0-13309 GCA_034664005.1 Thermoleophilaceae bacterium
GCCGAGCACGCAGTGGTACATCTTCGCCGGGCGGTCGCCGGCGGTCCGCCGCTTCGGCGAGCCGCAGGTCGGGGAGCCGTCGCGGTCGGCGGTGAGGCACGTGGGCGCGTTCGCACGCTCGGCCGCCCTGCACCAGCCGTTCGACCTGATCGAGATCGCCGCCCGCGACTTCTGGCGCTACGTGGCGCCCGGGAGCTTCAGGCCGTACAGCCCGTCACCTTCGGTCGCCGACTACCAGCGCAAGCTGGTGGAGCCGCAGTGGATCGCGCGCTCGCTCCAGCTCGCCGGCCGTCGCTACTCCACCCGCGGGACCCTCGTGCGCCACGGCCTGTTCGCCCGCCTCGGCGACTACGAGCGCGTGACGCGCATCGAGGGACCGCCGCTCGCGGTGCTGCTCGTGCTGGCGCTGCTCGCACCGCTCGCGTGCCCGGCTCCGCTCCGGCGGGGTGTGCTGCTCCTGGGCGGCACGGCGGTCGCCCTCCTCGTCGTGCCGGTGCTCACGCACGAGTACGACGGGCGCTTCGGAGTGCCCGCGTACGGACCGCTGGCGGGCGCTGCGGCGTTCGGCGCGCTGGGGCTGGCTCGGCGGGTCCGGGCCCGCTGACGGGTAGCCGCGCGGGTCCAGCGCAGCCCGTCCCGGTCCCGCAGATACAATGCCGCCGCCTTGCTAGCCGCCCGGTCGAGACGTCCCCGCAGTGCGGCGCCCCTGGTCGTGGCGGGGGCGCTGATCCTGCTCCTGATCGCCGCTCCGGCGGCGTTCGGCAGTGCGATCGCGCCCGAGCACGACGGCGGCAGCCGCAACGCCGACTCGATTCACACCCTCTACGTGATCGCCCTGGCCATCGGCGCGGTGATCTTCGTGCTGGTCGAGGGCGTGCTCGTGGTCTCGCTGATCCGCTTCCGCAAGCGGCGCGACAGCGCCCCCCCGGCGCAGATCCGCGGCAACACACCGCTCGAGGTCGGCTGGACGCTCGGCGCGGCCACGATCGTGATCGTCCTCGCGGTGCTGACCTTCGTCTACCTGGGCGACATCAAGAACCCGGAGCGCTCGGCCGGCGGGCTGACGAAGGCCGGGTCGGTCCAGCTCGCGTCGCTGGGCCAGGCCAAGGTGCCGGGCGGCAAGGATCTGAGGATCAAGGTCAACGGCCAGCAGTACCTCTGGCGCTACGACTACCCGCCCGCGGGAAAGCTCCAGGTCTTCAGCTACTACGACATGTACGTGCCGGTGGGCACCACGGTCACCCTCAAGATCACGTCCTCGGACGTGGTGCACTCCTGGTGGATCCCGGACCTCGGCGGCAAGGCCGACGCCGTCCCCGGCCACACGAACAACACGTGGTTCCGGGTCAACAAGCCGGGTATCTACACGGGCGAGTGCGCGGAGCTCTGCGGGGAGGGCCACGCTGACATGCGGGCACGGGTGATCGCCCTACCGCCCGACCAGTACCAGGCGTGGCTCACGCGCCAGGCCGCGGACATCAGGGACTCGCAGGCGAAGCTCTCGCTCGCGCGCAAGATCCGAGGCGAGGGCAGCCCCTAGGCCATGGGAACGACCGAGACAGCAGCCCCCCGCCCGGCGATCGCCTCGAACGGCGGCACGCCCGAGATCGTGGTCCGGGGCATCCCCGAGCGCCCGACAGGCTGGACGTCGTGGCTGAGCACCACCGACCACAAGCGGATCGGGATCCTCTACCTGTACACCACGTTCCTGTTCTTCATCCTCGGGGGCGTCGAGGCGCTGCTGATGCGCCTCCAGCTCGCGCAGCCGGACAACACGCTGCTCGACCCGAAGATCTACAACCAGCTCGTGACCATGCACGGCACGACGATGGTCTTCCTGTTCGTCGTGCCGGTGCTCGCGGGGTTCGCGAACTACCTCGTGCCGCTGATGATCGGCGCGCGCGACATGGCCTTCCCGAAGCTGAACGCGCTCTCGTTCTGGCTGCTCCTGTTCGGCGGCGTCGCGTTCTACGCGAGCATCTTCTTCGAGCCGCCCCAGGCCGGCTGGACGATGTACCCGCCGCTCTCTGACGACGCCTTCACCGGCGGAGGGGGCGTGGACGCCTGGATCTTCCTGATCCACCTCACGGGCCTCTCGTCGATCGTCGGCGCGATCAACTTCATCGCGACGATCCACAACATGCGCGCCCGCGGCATGAGCTGGGGACGCATGCCGCTGTTCGTCTGGTCGATCCTCGTCTACGCCTACCTGCTGGTGGCGGCGCTGCCCTCGATCGCCGCGGGCGTGACGATGCTGCTCACCGACCGCCACTTCGGCACCGGCTTCTTCGACCCGGCCTCGGGGGGCGACCCGCTGCTGTGGCAGCACCTGTTCTGGTTCTTCGGGCACCCCGAGGTCTACATCATGATCCTGCCGGTCTTCGGGATGATCTCGGAGATCCTGCCGGTGTTCGCCCGGAAGCCGATCTTCGGCTACAAGGCGATCGCGGCATCGACCGTGGCGATCGCGTTCCTCGGGCTGCTCGTGTGGGCGCACCACATGTTCACCACGCCGACGCCGACCGTCGTGCTCGCCTTCTTCATGCTCGCGTCGTTCACGATCGCGGTGCCCACGGGCATCAAGATCTTCAACTGGATCGCGACGCTCTGGCGCGGCCAGATCGTGATGAAGACGCCGCTCTACTTCGCCGCGGCGCTCCCCGCACTGTTCACGATCGGCGGCATCTCGGGCGTGATGCTCGCGATCTTCCCGGTGGACTGGTACCTCCACGACACCTACTTCGTCGTGGCCCACTTCCACTTCGTGCTGTTCGGCGGCTCGGTCTTCGGCCTGTTCGCCGGCCTCTACTACTGGTTCCCGAAGATGAGCGGCCGGCTGATGTCGGAGTTCCTCGGGAAGCTGTCCTTCTGGCTCATGTTCGTGGGCTTCCTGATGACCTTCCTCGTCCAGCACTCGTCGGGGCTCCAGGGCATGCCGCGCCGGATCTACGACTACGACGAGCGGCTCGGCGTGGAGACCTTCAACCTGATCTCGACGATCGGCGCCTTCATCCTGGGCATCGGCGTGATCGTGACCGTCGTCAACGCGCTGTGGAGCATGAAGAACGGCCGCCGCGCCGGGAACGACCCGTGGCAGGGCAACACGCTCGAGTGGTTCACCACCTCTCCCCCGCCGCCGAACAACTTCGACGTCGTGCCGCGGGTGCGGAGCGTCGAGCCGATGAAGGACATCCGCCGCGAGGTGGCTGCCGCTGCCGTACCGGCTGAGACGGTCGCGCAGCCGGTGGCGCCGCGCAGTCTCTGATGCGCCGGCTCGTACTCGCCACCGGCATCGCGACCTTCGTCCTGATCGTCATCGGGGGCGTGGTGCGCGTGTCCGACTCCGGCCTCGGCTGCGGGCCGGCCGGCTCGGGCTTCCACGGCTGGCCGTTCTGCAACGGCGACGTCGTCCCGGGCGTGGACCTCAACTCGATCGTGGAGTACACACACCGGATCGTGGCGATCGTCGTCGGCTTCATGATCCTGGCGATCTTCGTGCTGGCCTGGCGGCGCCACCGGCAGTACCGCCTGCCGGCCGCGCTGCTGCTCGTGCTGGTGATCGCGCAGGGCGCGCTCGGCGGCGCGACCGTCGAGGAGAACCTCGAGGAGGCCTACGTGGCCGCCCACCTCGGTCTCGCGATGCTGCTGCTCGGCCTGCTGCTGTACCTGTGGCGCGGCGTCAACGGCGCGAGCGTCACCGACGGGGGACCGCGACTGCGCGCGCTCGGCATCGCCGCCTCGGTGGCCGTGCTCTGCACGATCGTGGCCGGCGGCTACATGGCCGGGACGCAGAACTACGGCCGCGCCGACTACCAGCTCGGCCAGGGCGCGCACCACGCCTGCGGCAAGCAGTTCCCCACCTGCAATGGCGAGTTCATGCCGTTCGGGAAGGCCGAGCTGGTGGACATCCACCTCACCCACAGGGCCTTCATGTACATCGCGTCGCTGCTCGTGATCGCGCTGATCGTCGTGGCCCTTCGCCGCGGCGTCGCGACGCGCTGGGCGTGGGGGCTCGCCGGCCTGCTGGCGGTTCAGATCCTGGTAGGCGCCCTGAACGTGTGGCTCGACGAGTACGAGCTCCTGATACTCCTTCACCTGATGCTCGGCACGCTGCTGTGGGCCACGACGCTCGGCATGACGCTCCAGCTGGCGCCTGCACGCGAGCGAGCGCCCCGGCGCGCCAAGGCGGTGGCCGCCTGATGGAGGCGCTCCTCGCCGCACGCGGCGCCTGGCGCACCGTCGTCTCGGACCTCTTCGAGATGACGAAGCCGAAGGTTCAGTCGCTCCTTCTCTTCACGACGATCACGACGATGTACGTGGCGGGTGACCCGTCACTCGGGCTGGTGGCGCTCACCTGCCTCGGAGGCGCTCTGTCGGCCGGCGGCGCGGGCGCGATCAACCACGTGATCGATCGCGACATCGACCGCACCATGGCGCGCACAGCCGACCGCCCCGTGGCGGCGGGCCGCGTGTCCCCGGCGGCCGGCCTGGCGTTCGGCGTCACGCTGGGCGTCGCCGCGTTCGTCCTGCTGACCGCGACCGTGAACCTGCTCGCGGCGGCGCTGTCGCTGTCCGGGCTGCTCGGCTACGTGTTCGTCTACACGCTCTGGCTGAAGCGCACGACGCCGCAGAACATCGTCATCGGCGGCGCGGCCGGTGCGGTGCCGCCGCTCGTGGCGTGGGCGGCGGTCACCGGCGGGCTCGGCGGCACGCCGCTCTACCTGTTCGCCATCGTGTTCTTCTGGACGCCGCCGCACTTCTGGGCGCTCTCGCTGCTGATGAAGGACGAGTACGCGCGCGCGGGCGTCCCGATGCTGCCGGTGGTCCGCGGCGAGCGCGAGACCCGCCGCCAGATCCTGCTCTACACGATCCTGCTCTACGCGGTCACGCAGCTGCCCTTCTGCGCCGGCGCCTTCGGCACCACCTACCTCGTGGCATCGGTGCTGCTGGGCGCGGCGTTCATCTACGGCGCCGTGCGCCTCGCACGTCACCCGGAACGCCGCAACGCGCTGCGCCTGTACCTGTTCTCGCTTGCCTACCTCGCCGCGCTGTTCGCGGCGATGGTGGCCGACGTCCGCCTCTGACCAACGCGGACGACATGCTCGAGGCGGCAGCCGCACGCGCCCCCGACCTGGCCGCCCCGGGCCTCAGTCCACGCCCTCGTCGCAAGGTCGCCGTGCTCGCGTGCATGGACACCCGAATCGACCTGTTCCCCATGCTCGGCCTGGAACGGGGTGACGCGCACATCATCCGCAACGCCGGCGGGCTCGTGACCGAGGATGCGATCCGCTCGCTCAGCGCGTCTCAGCGGCTGCTGGGGACCGACGAGATCATCGTGGTGATGCACGAGGACTGTGGCCTCGCCTCGGCGTCCGACGACGCGTTCGCGGAGGAGCTGGCCGCCGACCGCGCCGAGCCCACGTGGCGCCTGGGTGCGTTCGACGACGTCGAGAGCGCCCTCCGTGAGGGCCTTGCACGGCTTCGCTCGCGCGCCGAGCTTCCCTCGCGCGACCGGATCTTCGGGTTCGTGTTCGACCCCGAGTCCGGCGAGCTGCGCAAGATCGCCTAGCCGGGCGGCGCCGCCGAGCGCTAGACCGACCGGGCCGGCGGCTAGCTTGCGGCCGTGCTCTCGTTCGTCCGCCGGCAACCGTCGGCGTTGCTGCTGATAGGACAGCTCGCCGGCGTCCTCCTCTACCCCGCCATGGAGGGGAGCGACGCGGGTCGGGCCGTGTTCAGCGTGTTCGGCATCGCGATCCTCGGCCTCGTACTGCTCGCGGTCAGGAGCTCGCCCGCCCACACGTGGGTGGGATTCCTGCTCGGCGTGCCGGCGACAGTGCTGCTCTTGATCCAGGCCGTCACGGGCGACGACAGCCTCCTGCCCTACTCCTCCGCGCTGGAGGCGGTCCTCTACCTGTACGCGGCCGGCGCGCTGATCGCCTACATGCTCGAGGACCACGTGATCACGCGCGACGAGCTGTTCGCGGTCGGCGCCACCTTCACGCTCGTGGCCTGGGCGTTCGCCTACATGTTCACGGTCTACCAGGCGATCGAGCCGAACAGCTTCACCGCAGCCGTCAACGCGAGCAGCGATCGAAGCTGGGTCGAGCTGCTCTTCCTCAGCTTCACGACCCTGTCGAGCACGGGCCTCAGCGACGTCGTCCCGATCAGGCCATTCGCGCGCAGCCTCGTGATGATCGAGCAGCTCGCGGGCGTCTCGTACATCGCGCTGGTCGTATCGCGGCTCGTGGGGCTGCTCGTCATCGAGCGCGCGAAGGCCGAGGGCCGCTGACACCCACGGTCCGCCGCTGCCGCGACGACGAGCGTGAGGCGATCCTCGCCATCGTGAACGCCGCGGCCGAGGCGTACCGCGAGGTGATCCCGCCCGACCGCTGGCACGCGCCGTACATGCCGGCCGAGGAGCTCGATGCGGAGATCGCCGCCGGCGTCGCGTTCTGGGGCTACGAGGAGGACGGCGCCCTGCTCGGGGTCATGGGCGTCCAGGCGGTCAGCGACGTCGACCTGATCCGGCACGCGTACGTGGCACCCGACCACCAGCGCCGCGGCATCGGCGGAGCGCTGGTCGACGAGCTCAAGAGCGACGCGGCCCGCCGCATGCTCGTCGGCACCTGGGCCGCGGCCGACTGGGCGATCAGCTTCTACCGCCGCCACGGCTTCGAGCTACTTCCGCGTGACGAGGGAGCGGCGCTGCTCAGGAGCTATTGGACGATCCCGGAACGCCAGATCGAGACCTCGGTCGTTCTGGCCGCGTGAGCTCGCGGCCCAGCGGCAGGCTGCCCAGCTCGAGCCCCTGGTCCGCGTGGATCACGTGCATCACCGCGTTGATCAGCGCCAGGTGGGTGAAGGCCTGCGGGAAGTTGCCCAGGTGGCGGCCGGAGCGCGGGTCGATCTCCTCGGCGTAGAGGCCGAGCGGGCTCGCGTACGAGAGCAGCTTGTCGCAGAGGTCGCGGCCCCGGCGCACCTCGCCGATCTCGACGAAGGCCGAGACGAGCCAGAACGAGCAGATGGCGAAGCTGCCCTCCTCGCCGTCCAGTCCGTCGTCGGTGTCCTCGGGGCGGTAGCGCAGGACCATCCCGTCCACGGTCAGCTCGTCCGCGATGGCGAGCACCGTCTTCACCACGCGCTCGTCGTCCGCGGGCAGGAAGCGTGTCAGCACGGTCAGGAGCACGGAGGCGTCCAGCGCCTCGGTTTCGTAGTGCTGGGTGAAGACGCCGCGCTCGTCGAGCGCGTTCTCGAGGATGTCGGCCTTGATCTCGTCGGCGGCCGACTGCCAGCGCGCCGCGTACTCGAGCTCGCCGCGCATCTCTGCCAGGCGCGCCCCGCGGTCGGCGGCGACCCAGCACATCAGCTTCGACGAGGTGAAGTGCTTCGGCTCGCCGCGGATCTCCCAGATGCCGCGGTCCGGCTCGCGCCACTTCGCCAGCGCCGTCTCGACCTGACGCTTCACGATCGGCCAGATGCGGTCGTCGAGGTGGTTGCGCGACTTCGTGTGCAGGTACATCGAGTCGAGCAGGGCGCCCCAGACGTCGTGCTGCTCCTGCCTGTAGGCACCGTTCCCGACGCGCACCGGGCGGGCGCCCTCGTAGCCGGAGAGGTGATCGAGCGTGAACTCGGGTATCTCGCCGGCGCCGTCGATCGCGTACATGATCTGGAGGTCTGAGTCCTCCTGCTCGGCGATGTCCGCGATGAAGTAGAAGAAGTCGTTCGCCTCCCAGTCGAAGCCAAGCGTGTAGAGGCCCCAGAGCATGAACGTGGAGTCGCGGATCCACGAGTAGCGGTAGTCCCAGTTGCGCTCGCCGCCGGGCGTCTCCGGCAGCGAGGTGGTCGCCGCGGCCACCAGCGCGCCCGTGGGCGCGTACGAGAGCCCCTTGAGCGTCAGCGCCGAGCGCTGGAGGTAGGTCCTCCAGGGATGGTCCGGGAAGTCGCCGTGGTCGAGCCAGTGCTGCCAGTGATGAGCGGTCCAGACGAGCCGCTTGTAGGCCTCCTCGTACGTCTGGGGCGCCGGGTGCTCCGACCAGGACAGCGCCACGTACGCGGTCTCCCCCTCCTTGATCATCGTGCGGGCGGTCGCCCGCGAGCCCTCGAAGCCCACGTTCAGATCGGTCGTGAGTCGTAGCTCCACCTCGCAGCCCTCGGCGCGGCAGACCGCCTCGCGATACCCGGAGCCCGTGTGCTCCCACCTCCCGATCTTGCGGGCGTAGTCGAAGCGCGGGTCGCAGTCCATCGTCACCTGGACCTGGCCGTTCACGCAGCGGATCATGCGAAGCAGGACATGGTCGGCGTCGTAGTCGGTCGGGGCTCGCCGGTGCGTGCGCGAGCGGTCCTGGTCGTGGTGCCAGGGCCCGATCAGGAGCACGTCGCGCACGATGATCCAGCCGCCGGTGGTGCCCCAACTCGTCTCGAGCACGTTCGTGCCGGGCAGGTAGCGGCGCGCGGCGGGCACCTCCACGTCGTCGGGCCCGAGCCTGAAGCCGCCCGCGTCGCGGTCGAGAATCGCCCCGAAGACGCTGGGCGAGTCGAAGCGAGGGAGACAGAGCCATTCCACGTTCCCGTCCGGCGCCACCAGCGCGCCCGTCTCGCAGTCGGACAGGAACGCGTACTCGGCGATCGGGGGGAACGGGCTCGCCGTGACGCCCCGGTCGGGCGCCCACTCGGTCATAGCCGCGCGGCCGCCGCCGCGTCGAGCAGCGCGACCACGTCGGGGGCGTCCACGAGCGAGCCGGGCGCGCGCGGGTCCGGCGGCCCGGCGAACACGCGCTGCACGGCCTCGGCCTTGTCCTCGCCGGTGATGAGGAAGACGACCCGCGCACTCGCGTTCACGACCGGGAGCGTAAGAGTGATGCGCGGCACGAGCGGGGCCATTCCGGGAGTCTCCACGCCGACCACGCGCCGCTCGCGCTCGCCGAGCGCGTCGTCGCCGGGGAAGAGCGAACAGATGTGCGCGTCCGGCCCCACGCCGAGCAGGATGAGGTCGAGCGCGTCCGGACCGAACTCGCCGAGCTCGTTCTCGTAGGCGGCCGCCCCGTCCTCGGGGCCCAGCTCGCCGCGCATGCGGTGGACCGTCGCGCCCTCGGCCCGCGAGAGCAGCGCCCTGTGGGCCATGCCGAAGTTCGAGTGCTCGTGATCGGGCGGAACGCAGCGCTCGTCCGTGAACCAGAAGTCGACGCCCGCCCAGTCGTCGCGGAGCTCCGCCGTCTGCTCGTAGGCCCGGCGTGGCGTCGAGCCGCCCGTGATCGCCACGTGCCCGCTCGCGGCAGCGAGCAGCTTCGCGGCCTCCTGCGCGGGGTCGTCGAGGACTCTGATGTCGGCCCTCATCGAAGCAGCGCCTCGCCGCAGTCGAGCGCCCCGCGGTAGGTGGGGTCGCGGAGGAGCGCCTGGCGGATTCCCTCGCCCAGGATCCCGCCCTCGCCGCGCGACGCGCCCAGCACCGTCCAGCGCTGCTCGGAGCCCTTCCGGTCGCGGCGGCACGCCACGAGGCCGCCGGGCCCGCGGTCGAGCGAGATCGTCATCCCGGACGAGGTGCCGATCTCGATCCCCGCGAGTCCGGGCACCTCCTGCTCCGCGTCGGGCTCGAGCGTGAGCGCCACGTCGTGGCGGCGCGCCTTGGCGCTGCCGCGCACCACGCCCTTTGCCGGCATCAGCGTGCCGGGGCCCCAGCCGAGCCGCGCGGCGAGCCAGCCGAAGAAGAGCACGCCGGCCACGCTGGAGTCGGGGCGGTGGCGCACCGTCACGGACTCGATGTGAAGCAGCTCCTCGCGCCAGCGCGGCGGGTCGAAGGTGGCGGCCACCCGCTCGCGCCAGGGCGTCGTGCGCAGCCACGCGAGGTCGACCACGTACGCCTCCTCACCGAGCTCCTTCGCGCGCCGCAGCGCCGACACGGGATCGGGCTCGTGCACCGAGTCGACCAGCACCACCTGGGCGAGGTGAAGCAGCGCGTCGACGGCCTCGGGGTGACCGTGCGGCGACCAGACGAGGGTCGGAAGGTCCGTGACCACGACCGGGTCCACGATCGTGTCGAGCTTCGGCAGATGCCTCTCCCCCACCTCGACCATCACGCGCTCGCGCATCAGCAGCAGCTCGCCCGGCCGACGGTCGCCCTCGACGGTCATGACCACCGAGGCGTCGATCGTCGTCCGGCCCGACTCGACCGCGCACATGATCGTGCGCGAGGGGTGATAGCGGCCCACCTGCTCGAGCCGGTTCATGATCTCGCCGCGCCACTCCCGGTCGAGCACGACGACGAGGTTCAGCACGCGCGCCGGGGCGACCGCGCCGTCGCGGGCGTACTGCTCCTGAAGGATGTGCCGGAGCGCCTCCTCGATCTCGCCGGGCGTCGTGTCCTGCGCCGACCAGACCGCGCCCGTGTCGGGCACCTCCCGAACGGCGTGGGTCATCAGATCGCCCGCCAGCGATGTCCCGGCGCCAGGATGCTGTCGGCCTCCTCGGGCCCGGCCGAGCCGGCCGGGTACTCCGCGAGCTCGCCGTCCTTCTCCCAGTCCTCCAGGATCGGGTCGATGATGCGCCACTGGGCCTCGACCTCGTCGTCCCTCGTGAACAGCGTGGGGTCGCCGCGCATCGCGTCCATGATCAGCCGCTCGTAGGCCTCCGGCGACTGCGACAGGAACGAGGTGCCGTAGAGGAACTCCATGTTCACCGGCCGGATCCGCATGCGCGTGCCGGGGATCTTCGCCCCGAGCGAGAGGGACACGCCCTCGTTGGGCTGCACGGTCAGGATCAGCTGGTTCGGCTGCACGCCCACCGAGCCCTCGGCCTCGAAGGCCAGATGCGGCACCGGCTTGAGCGTCACGGCGATCTCGGTGACCTTGCGCGCCAGGCGCTTCCCCGTGCGCAGGTAGATCGGCACGCCGGCCCAGCGCCAGTTGTCCACCTCGAGCCGGAGCGCCACGTAGGTCTCGGTGCGTGAGTCGTCCGGAACGCCCTCCTCGTCCAGGTAACCAGCCGCCTCCTTCCCCTCGCCCATCCCGGCGGTGTACCTGGCGCGCACGACCGCCTCCGGCGGAGGAGGCTCCACGGCGTGCAGCACCTTGACCTTCTCGTCGCGGACCTCGTCGGCGTCGAAGGTCACGGGCGGCTCCATGCAGAGCAGGCTGAGCAGCTGGAGCATGTGGTTCTGGACGAGGTCGCGCAGCGCGCCCGCGCTGTCGTAGTAGCCCGCGCGCCGGCCGATCCCCATGTCCTCGGCGGCCGTGATCTGGACGTAGTCGATGTAGTTGCGGTTCCAGATCGGCTCGAACATGCCGTTGGCGAAGCGGAACGCCAGCACGTTCTGGACCGTCTCCTTCCCCAGGTAGTGGTCGATGCGGTAGACCTGCGACTCGTCGAGCACCGAGAGCACCTGCCGGTTCAGCTCCTGCGCCTCGCGGAGCCTGGTGCCGAACGGCTTCTCGATCACCACGCGCACCTCGGCCTCGTCGTGCTTGGCGAGACCGTGCTCGCCGAGCTTCTGGACGATCAGGGCGAAGAAGCTCGGCGCCGTCGAGAGGTAGAAGACGCGATTGAACTCGAGCCCCGCCTCCTGGTCGATCCTGTCGAGCTCCCCCTTCACCCGGTCGAAGACGGAGTCGTCGTCGAACGAGCCGGGCACGTAGCTCACCTGTTCCAGGAGCTTCTCGAGCACCTGAGGATCGGGCGGGCGGCGCGAGTACTTCTCGATCGACTCGCGGGCCATCGCGCGGTAGTCGTCGTTGGGGATGTCCGAGCGCGCGATCGCGATCAGCTTGAAGCGCTCGGGGAGCGCGCCCTCGTGGGCGAGGTTGTAGATCGCCGGGAGCAGCTTGCGGTGCGCGAGGTCGCCGGTGCCGCCGAAGATCACCAGCGTCGTCGGGTGGATCGGCAGCCGCTCCAGCCCCTCGACGAGCGGGTTCTCGTGCTCCGCGACGGCCACCGCGCTACTCCGCGTGCGGCTGCTCTTGGGCCGCCGCGTCGGCTGCGACGACCGCGTGGCCGCCGAACTGGTTGCGCAGCGCCGCGTTCACCTTCGCGGCGAACGCACCGCGGCCGCGCGAGGAGAAGCGCTCGTACAGCGACGCGGTGATCACGGGGGTCGGCACGCGGCGCTCGATCGCGTCCTCGATCGTCCAGCGGCCCTCGCCGGAGTCCTCCACGTACGGCGCGATCGAGGCGAGGTCGTTGCCCTCCTGCTCGAAAGCGCGCGCCGCGAGCTCGCAGAGCCAGGAGCGTACGACCGAGCCCTGCATCCAGAGGTGCGCGATCTTCGCGTTGTCGAGCTCGTACTCGCAGGAGTCGAACAGCGCGAAGCCCTCGGCGTACGCCTGCATCATCCCGTACTCGATCCCGTTGTGGACCATCTTCACGTAGTGGCCCGCGCCGGTCGGGCCGAAGTGGCCCCAGCCCGGACCGTGCTCCTCGGTGTGCGGCGGCGCGAGCACGTCGAGGATCGGCGCGAGCCGCTCCACGGCCGCGTCGGGGCCCCCGACCATCATGCAGTAGCCCACCTCGAGGCCCCAGACGCCGCCGCTCACGCCCACGTCCACGTAGTGGATGCCGTCCGGCTCGAGCTGCTCCTGGCGGCGCTTGTCGTCCGTCCAGCGCGAGTTGCCGCCGTCTACGATCGTGTCGCCCTCCTCGAGCAGCCGCGCGAGCTGCTCGACGGTGCTCTGGGTCGGATCGCCGGCCGGGACCATGATCCAGATCGTGCGCGGCGGCTCGAGCTTGGAGACGAGCTCCTCGAGCGAGCCCGCGCCGCTCGCGCCGTGCCCCTCAGCGGCGCCGACGGCGTCCGCGTCGAAGTCGAAGACCACGCACTCGTGGTCCGAGTCGCGGTGGATGCGGTGGACCATGTTCCCGCCCATCCGCCCCAGCCCGACGAACCCAAGTTGCATCAGACCAACCCCCTGACCGCTTCCGGCCCATCGATCTCGATCCTGACCACCCGCAGCCCGTGCTCGCGCAGGGTCTGCATGTCGCCGAGCGCCTGGGCGTTCTTCAGGTACTCGAACGAGTAGCCCGCCTCAGGGATCTCCACGTCCTCGCTCGCGGGCTGGTAGAGCTGGATGAACAGCCCGTTCGGCGGACCGCCCTTGTGGTACTGGCCCGTCGAGTGGAGGTAGCGCGGGCCGTAGCCGAACGTCGTCGTGCACCTCGTGCGCTCGCGCAGCTTCGCGCGCAGCTCCGTGACGGCCGCGTCCAGCTCGTCCGAGGGCGGCGCGAACGCCGTCACCGCGATGTAGTGCGGCGGCGCCGCGTCGGTGAGCAGCTCGTCGAGCGAGCCGGGATCCAGCTCGGGCAACCCGCTCTCGAGGATGCGCGC
>JAXDIL010000065.1:0-6117 GCA_034664005.1 Thermoleophilaceae bacterium
TAGGCCCGGATGCCCTCGAACACGCCGGTCCCGTAGTGCATGGCGTGCGTGAGTACGTGCACCTTGGCGTCCTCCCAGGCGACGAACTCTCCGTTCAGCCAGATGAGGTCGGCGGTGTTCACGTACGGGTGCTCCTATAGATGCGCGAGAACCGCCCGGGTGGCGGTCTCTGTCGATGCGTCCCCGCCCAGGTCAGGAGTGCGAAGGCCCTCCCCAAGCGCGAGGTCCACAGCCGATTCTACGGCAGCAGCGGCGTCTTCCATAGCAAGTCCGTGGCGGAGCATCAGAGCCACCGAGCCGAACATCGCGAGTGGATTCGCCTGCCCCGTGCCCGCGATGTCGGGCGCCGAGCCGTGCACCGGCTCGAACAGGCCCGGCCCGCTCTCCCCCAGCGAGGCGCTCGGCAGCATCCCGAGCGAGCCCGTGAGCATGGCGGCCTCGTCGCTCAGGATATCCCCGAACATGTTCTCCGTGAGCAGCACGTCGAACTCCGCGGGACGCGAGACGAGCTGCATCGCCGCTGTGTCCACGAGCATGTGGTCCACGGGGATCTCCTCGCCCTCGGCCATGCGCTCCACGGTCTTCCGCCACAGGCGCGAGGTCTCGAGGATGTTGGCCTTGTCGACGCTCGTGACCTTCCTGCGTGCCAGCCGGAACGCCACGCGCGCGATCCGCTCGATCTCGCCCTCGCTGTAGACGCAGGTGTCGTGCGCGGTGTCGCCGTCGAGGCCACGGTCGCCGAAGTAGATGCCGCCGGTCAGCTCTCGCACGACCAGCAGGTCGGTGCCCTCGATGCGCTCGCGCTTGAGCGGGCTGGCGTCGAGGAGAGCCGGGCTCGGCCTCACCGGCCGCAGGTTCGCGAACAGGCCGAGGCCCTTGCGGAGCCCAAGCAGGCCCTGCTCCGGCCGCGGCGCGCCGGGGTCGGTGGTGTCCCATTTCGGGCCGCCCACAGCGGCGAGCAGCACGGCGTCGGCTCCGCGGCACGCCTCGAGCACCTCGTCGGTCAGCGGGCTGCCGTACGCGTCGATCGAGGCGCCGCCCACGAGCCGCTCGTCGAGCTCGAAGTCGCCGAGCCGGGCCAGCAGCTCCCTGGCCGCGGCCATGATCTCGGGCCCGATCCCGTCGCCGGGCAGTAGAACGATGCGCTTGGTCACGGCGCGGGATCCTAAGGAATGCGCTTCAGCGGCTTCCCATGGATGCCGAGCGCGCTCAGCGAGAGAAGCGCGACCCCGCCGCCACCTGGGCCGGCGCCGGGAGCGGTTTCGGGCGCCCGAGGTGGTAGCCCTGGCCGTAGTCCACGCCGAGGCGACGCAGCTCGGTGACCTGTCCCTCCGTCTCCACGTGCTCCGCCAGGACGGAGGCTCCGCTCTCGCGCCCGAAGGCGATCACCGCGGACGCGAGCGAGCGACCGCGCGGATCCTCGTCGAGCGAGCGGGTGAGCGAGCCGTCGAGCTTGATCAGCTCGGCGTCGAGCTCGAGGATGTGGCGGAGGCTCGCGAAGCCCGCTCCCGCGTCGTCCACCGCCAGGGTCGCGCCGAGCTTCCTGACGCGCTCGATCGCGATCCGGAAGCGCGGGTAGTCGTCCACGCGCGCATGCTCGGTCACCTCGAGCACCACGCGCTCGACGTGGCAGCCAGCCAGCAGCGCCAGGAGCTCGGGGCGCTCGGTTGTGACCGGCGACACGTTCACGGCCATGAACATCCCCTCCGGCAGCCTCTCGGAGCGCTCGCAGGCCTTGCGGATCGCCCACAGCTCGAGCTCGGGGCCGAGGCCCACCTCGTGGGCCTCCGCGAACCACTCCTGTGGCCCGCGGTGCGGCTCGCCGGAGAAGCGCGAGAGCGCCTCGTAGCCGACCACCTCGCGCGAATCCAGTTCCACGATCGGCTGGAAGACCACGTCGAGCTCCTCGAGATCCATCACGGCGCGGATCCGCGCGCGCTGCTGCTCGCGGATGCTCAGCTCGAGCGCGTCGTCGAAGACCGTGTCGCCCTCGGCCACCTGCCGGAGCGACGAGGTGATTCGCTCGGCGGGCGCGTCGCGTGCGACGTATCCGCTTGCGCCGGCACGCAGCATCTCCACGACGAGCTCCTGGTCCGTGACTCCGGAGTGCGCCAGCACGCGAGCGCCGGGAGCGGCGGAGAGGATCGCCCGCACGGCCGCCTCGCCTCCACCCGGCAGGCACGAGTGCACGAGCGCGACGTCCGGCCGGCCTGCGCCGGCGAGCGCCGCGGCCTCGGACGCGTCTTCGGCCACGCCGACGAGCTCGAACTCGTCCTGCGAGTCGAGAGCTGCAGCGGTCCCTGCCGCCGAGAACTGCTGATTGTCCGCGATCAACACGCGGACAGGCACCCCTGCCATGCGCACATCTCACCCGGGGGGAGACGGCAAGTCAATAGAGAGCCGTACGCCTGGACGAATGGCGGACGCTATTGCAGAGGTTTGGGCGCTAAGCCGGCTTGTTTGCCTCGATATTGAGGCGGACGTAGTCGAGCTCGGTGCCGCAGCGCTCGCGCACCGCCTCGACGTAGCCCGCGCGCAGCTCATCCGGGAGCTGCTCGAGGTGAGGGCCGAGGCAGACCGTGCGCAGGAACGCGGTCGGGTCGGGCGGTGTCACCGGATAGGGCTCGAGCCAGGTCTCGACGTCGGTGAAGCCGGCGCGCTCGAGCCGATCGGCCGTCTCATCGGCGCCCGCGAACTGCCACGGGCCCTTCCAGCCGCCGAGGTAGGGCGCGTACGGCTCCTCGGCCGCGACCTCTCTGGCGGTGGCATGGAAGCGCTCGATGTTGCCCCTGCCGCCGCACTGCGCCACGAGCCGCCCGCCGGGCCGCAGCGCGGCGTGGATGCGGCCGAACAGCGCGTCGTGGTCCTGGATCCAGTGGAACACGGCGTTCGAGAACGCGGCGTCCACCTGCTCGTCGAGCTCGAGCTCGGTGAGGTCGGCCTGGAGGACGGTGGAGCGCTCGGGGTCGAGCGCCTTGCGCGCGTGCTCCACCATCGAGGGCGCTGCGTCCACGGCGATCACCCTGCCGCGCGGCAGCCGCTCGAGCAGAAGCGCGGTCACGCGCCCGGAGCCGCAGCCCGCATCGAGCACGGTCTCCTGGCCCTCGAGCGGGAGCCGCTCGAGCACGGCCTCCGCCCACTCGAGCTGAGGCGCCGAGACGCGGTGGTAGCTCGCGGCGTCCCAGTCGCGAGGCGTCAAGCCACCAGGCTCGTAGTGACCGGGCCGGAGCGCTGGCGCTCGGCCTCGAAGCTGTCGATGGCGTCCTGCTGCTTGAGCGTCACGCCGATGTCGTCGAGCCCCTCGAGCAGGCGGCGCTTGATCTCGGGGTCGATCTCGAAGGCCGCGCTGCCGCCCTCCCAGCGCACCTCCTGCGCGGCCAGGTCGATCGTCGCGTGCCCCGCCGCCATCACGGCGCGCACGTCCTCCTCGGGCAGCACGACCGGGAGCAGCCCGATCTTGGTGCAGTTCGAGAAGAAGATGTCGGCGAAGCTCGGCGCGATCACGGCCTGGAAGCCGTAGTCCTCGAGCGCCCACGGCGCGTGCTCGCGCGAGGAGCCGCAGCCGAAGTTGCGGCCCGCGGCGAGGATCGGGTTGCTGGGCAGGTCCCAGCCCGGCTCCTTGGCCCAGTCGTAGAACAGAAACTCGCCGAAGCCCGTCCGCTCCACCCGCTTGAGGAACTGCTTCGGGATGATCTGGTCCGTGTCGACGTCCGCTCGCTCCAGCACCGAGACGTCGCCCTCGACAACCGTCACCTGTCTCATTCCCACTCCCTGATGTCGACGAAGTGCCCCTCGATCGCGGCCGCGGCGGCCATCTTCGGGCTCACGAGGTGCGAGCGAGCGCCGCGGCCCTGGCGGCCCTCGAAGTTGCGGTTGGACGTGGAGGCCACTCGCTCACCCGGCGCCGCGATGTCCGGGTTCATCCCCAGGCACATCGAGCACCCGGCCGAGCGCCAGTCGAAGCCGGCGGCGCGGAACACCTCGTCGAGGCCCTCGGCCTCGGCCTGGGCCTTCACCTGCTGAGAGCCGGGCACGACCATGGCGTTCACGGTCGACGCCACGCGCCGGCCCTTCACGAGCTCGGCCGCCTCGCGCAGGTCGCCGATGCGCGAGTTCGTGCACGAGCCGATGAAGACGCGGTCGAGCTTGATCTCCGACATCGGCGTGCCGGGCCGGAGCGCCATGTACTCGAGCGCGCGCTCGTCGCCCTCGCTCGCCGGCTCCGGCACGGCGGCGCTCACGCCGACGACCATCCCGGGCGTCGTGCCCCAGGTGACCTGCGGCGAGATCTGCGCGGCGTCGACGACGATCTCCTTGTCGAAGCTCGCCCCCGTGTCGCTGCGGAGCTCGCGCCACTCGTCGAGCGGAAGCGGGTCGGGCGCGGCCTCGAGGCCGTCGACCCACTCGAAGGTGGTGTCGTCGGGGGCGATCATCCCGGCACGGCCGCCGCCCTCAATCGTCATGTTGCAGACGGTCATGCGGCCCTCCATCGAGAGTCGCTCGATCGCGGGGCCGGCGTACTCGATCACGTGACCCACCCCGCCCTCGACGCCCATCTGGCCGATCGTGGCCAGGATCAGGTCCTTCGCCGTGACCCCGTGGCCAAGCTCGCCCTCGAAGCGGATCAGCATCGACTTGGGCTTGCGCTGCTGGAGGGTCTGGGTGGCGAGCACGTGCTCGACCTCGCTCGTGCCGATGCCGAACGCGAGCGCCCCGAAGGCGCCGTGCGTGGAGGTGTGCGAGTCGCCGCACACGATCGTCATCCCGGGCTGGGTCACGCCCAGCTCCGGGCCGATCACGTGGACGATGCCCTGGTGGCTCGAGCCGATCGAGTAGATCGGCACGCCGAACTCCTCGCTGTTCTGCTCAAGCGTCTCGCCCTGCACGCGCGAGAGCTGGTCGCGGATCTGCTCAGCCGCCGTCGAGCCATCGGTCGGCACGTTGTGGTCCGCGGTCGCGAGCGTGCGGTCGGGGCGGCGCACCTTCCTGCCCGCCAGCCGCAGGGACTCGAAGGCCTGCGGGGACGTGACCTCGTGCACGAGGTGGAGGTCGATGTAGAGGATGCCCTCGGCGACCTCGTGCGCCTCCCAGAGCTTGTCGAATAGAGAACGTGGGCTCGCGGGCACCGCCCGCTCGCGGGTCTGTGTCTTCGCCACGGTCAGCTCCTTCTCAGTCCGGCGGCCACGACGGCGTAGAAGCGCGCGTCACCGGTTCCGGGGTTCTCGAAGTGGTGCGGCAGGTCGGCGTCGAAGGTCACGGAGTCGCCGGCATCGAGGTCGTGCGCGGTCCCCGCGCAGACGAAGCGGACCGGCCCGCTCTCGACCACCGCCGTCTCGCGGCTGCCGGGCTCGTGCATCGGCGGGTCGTCTGGGCCGGCGGTGGAGGCACCCGCGGCGAGCGAGTGCAGCGACACCTCGGCGCGCAGCCCCGGGAGCGGCGGGGTGAGCACCTCGTAGCGGTGATCGCCGCCGCCACCACGGCGGCGTTCGTCGGCGCGCACCACGCTCACGCCGTCGCCCTCGTCGAGGCGCAGCAACTGCGACAGAGTCAGCTCGAGACCGGCCGCGATCCGCTCCGCAAGCGCCAGTGTGGGGCTGGTTTCGCCCCGCTCGACCTGGGACAGCATTGGAGCAGACACGCCGCTGCGATCCGCGAGGTCTCGCAGCGAGAGGTCCATCGCCTCCCGAAGGCTCCTGATACGCCCCCCGAATGACCCGTTCATCGACACGCCTCGTACGTTATCACGTACTTATGTACGTGATAGTGGTGCTGGGCGTCGCCGGCTGCGGCGGTGATCACGGCAGCGACGCCGGGAGTCCCTACAAGCTGAGGACGACCGCGTTCCGCAGCAACGCCGTCAGGGAACCGGGCGAGAGCGGCACCGTGAAGGTTCGAGCCTGCAACGTGCTCGCGCCGTCGTTCGTGGTTCGGAGCATCGGGCCGGACGCTCCCGGCCTTGCGGCCACGCCGAACAACTCGCTTGACCTGAGCATCTGCGACTGGGACGGCCGCGGGGCTCACGTGAAGCTGATGGTCGACACCGCCCCGCGGGCGCAGCTCCGCTACTACAACCTGCTCGCGGAGCAGCACGAGTACTACAACGCCGACCCCGCCAGG
>JAXDIL010000078.1:0-35363 GCA_034664005.1 Thermoleophilaceae bacterium
TCCAGCTCCTGCGCCCAGACGGCCGATTCGCACCCCACGGTGACCACCCCGTCGCGCTCCGAGATGGGCGCGGCGGCAGCGGCCATGCCGGGCCCGGCGGTCTCGCTCCACACGCCCTGGACGCGCGCGAGGAGCGTTGCCGGCGCGGCGTCGCGCACGACGGCCTCCAGGGCCGTCGCGAGTGCCCTCGGGGCCAGCCGCCTCATGCCGCGACCGCGCGCGCCGCGCCGCTGAGCGCGCCGTTCGCGACGCGGATCAGCCCGCCTCCCGCCAGCGCGGTTCCCGGCACGTGGTCCGGCTCGGTCGTGGTGATCACGGCCTGGCCGCCCGAGCGCAGCAGCCCGGCCAGCAGCTCGCGGCGCTCCGCGTCCAGCTCCGACATCACGTCGTCCAGCAGCATCAGTGGCTGGCGCGCCCGGCGCTCCGCCAGGAGCGTGCGCTCCGCGAACAGGAGCGCCAGCAGCGCCGCCCGCTGCTGTCCCTGCGAGCCGTAGGCGCGCAGGGAGGCGCCTCCGAGCAGCAGCTGGAGCTCGTCGCGGTGCGGGCCGTGGGCGGTGAAGCCGCGCTCCATGTCCGCCGTGCGGCGCTCCGCCAGCTCAGCGGCCAGGCCGTCGGCATCCGTCGCGGCCGAGCGAGGGCGGTAACGCAGCTCGGCCGACCCGGGCAGGCCGAGCCGCTCGGAGAGGTCGGCGAAGAGCGGCCGCAACCCGTCGACGGCCTCGGCCCGGTCGGCCATCAGGCGCATGCCGTGGCTCGCGAGCTCGGCGTCCCACGCGTCGAGCGCCGCCGGGCTGGCGCTGCCGGCGCGGATCCGCGCCACGAGCGCGTTCCGCTGCGCGAGCGCTCGCGAGTACGCGCTGCGCGTCTCCGCGCGACTCGGCCAGAGTGCGGCCACGACCTGGTCGAGATGCGCGCGGCGCGACGCAGGCGCGCCCTTCACGAGCTCGAGCCGCTCCGGGAGGAACACGCTCACGAGCGGGCGCACCTCGACGCCCGACAGGCTGTCCACAGGGCTGCCGTCGACGCGCAGGTGCTTCGCCTCGCCGGGCTGGAAGCCGACCTCGATGCGGTGCTCGCCGTCGTCCGCCGCCAGGTCCAGGACCACGCGCGCCACGCCCTCGCCGCCGCGGCGCACGAGCTCGCGCTCGTTCGAGGTGCGCGGCGAGCGGCCCGTACAGCCGAAGTAGAGCGCCTCGAGCAGGTTCGTCTTGCCCGCCCCGTTGGCGCCGGCGACGACCGTGAGCCCGTCCGCGAGCTCGACCTCCGCCGCCTCGTAGTTACGGAAGTCGCGCAGCCCGATGCGCTTTACGCGCACGCCGGCCCCCTACACGTTCAGACGGATCGGCATGACGAGGTAGCGGAAGCCGCCGTCCTCGTCACCGGACTGGATCAGGCCGGGCCGCAGCGGGCTGATCAGCTTCAGGATGAGCTCCTCCGACTCCGCGCTCTCGAGCCCCTCGCGGAAGAACTCCGGGTTGAAGCCGATCTCGAGCGGCTCGCCGGAGAACGGCACGGGGATCGACTCGCTCGCCTCGCCGACGTCCGGCGTCTGAGCCGACACGTCGAGCGCGCCCTCGGTGAAGCTCAGGCGGAGCGGAGCGTTCTTCTGCGCCAGCAGGCCCACGCGCCGAACCACCTCGAGCAGCTCGTCGCGGCTCACGCGCAGCTCGTGCTCGTACGACTCGGGCAGGAGCTGCTGGTAGTTGGGGAAGCGGCCCTCGACGAGCCGCGAGGAGAGCACGATGTCGTCGACGGTGAAGACGACCTGGTTCTCGAGCGCCGCCACCGCAATCGACTCCGCGCTGCCGGCCGAGGCGATCCGGCCCAGCTCCTGAAGCGTCCGTGCCGGCACGTTCGCCTCGAGCGAGCCGCTCAGCTCGGCGTCGAGCTTCGTTTCCTTCACGCCGAGCCGGTACGAGTCCGTGGCCACCATGCGGAGCTCGTTGCCGCTCGCCGTAACGAGGACGCCGGTGAGGTGCGGGCGCGTCTCGTCCCGCGACGCGGCGCGGGCCACCCGAGCGATCGTGTCGACGAACGCCGCGGCCGGCACCGTCAGCGTTCCGTCGCTCGGCGCCTCCGGGAGTTTCGGGAAGTCCTCTGTGGGAAGCGTGCGCAGGTGGAACTTCGACGGACCCGAGACCACCTCCACGTCCTGCTCGGCGCTGCGGTATTCGAGCGTCAGGTCGTCCTTCGGCAGAGAGCGGACGACATCCAGCAACAGGCGGCCGGGGACGACGGCCTGGCCAGGGGTGGACTCCGTGGTGTCGAGCGATACGCGGACGCCCAGCTCCATGTCTGTCGCCTGTAGCTCCGCGCGGCCATCGTCCACGCGCAGCAGCACGCCGGCCAGCGACGGTACGGGACCGCGGGTCGACGCGCCGCGCACCGCGACGCCGAGACGAGCGAGGAACGTTTCACGGGAAACGGAGAGCTTCAAAAGACGCTGCCTATCTCGGTAGAGGTGGTTGGGGGCTGTTCAAAGGTTGATATCCGAGACGATCCTGCTTGGGGAGCGGATCGGTCCATGTTGAGAGGCCTGTTGATTCTTCCACCAGTGGCGGTCACGACGAGGGATGGCCGAGCCGCCGGCGTAGGTTGTCAACTGCCGTGCGCACATCTTCGTCGGTGCGAAGCGCAGCGCCGATGCGGTTCACGGCGTGAAGAACGGTGGTGTGGTTGCGACCGCCGATGCCGCGGCCGATCTCGGGGAGGCTGTGCTCCGTGAGCTCACGCGCAAGGTACATGGCGACCTGCCGCGCCGCCGCGACGGTGGGACGGCGGTCGCGAGCAAGCAGGGCGTCACGATCGACCCCGAACTCCTGAGCGGCCGCGTCGAGGATCTCGACCAGGCCGCAGCTATCGGGCGCCGTGTCCTCGCCGAGGCGGCGCAGGACGTGACGCGCCAGGGCGGGCGTGGGCGGCTCGTCGCGCATGGACGCGTACGCGACCACGCGGATCAGCGCCCCCTCGAGCGCCCGGACGCTGGTGGTCACGCGCCGCGCGATCTCCTCCAGCACGTCCGCGCCCACCTCGACGTTGTCCACACGAGCGCGCTTGGCGAGGATCGCCATCCGCACGGGCAGCTCGGGCGTCTCCAGCTCGACCACCAGCCCAGACTGAAAGCGCTCGATCAGCCGCGCCTCGAGCCCCGGGATGTCCTCGGGCGCGCGGTCGGAGGTCATGACGAGCTGGCGGCCGCCGTCCAGCAATGAGTTGAACGTGTGGAAGAACTCCTCGCGGGTTCGATCGCGGCCGGCGAGGAACTGGACGTCGTCGATCAGCACGACGTCGGAGCCGCGGAAGCGCTGCTTGAAGTCCGCCGTCGAGTTCTTGCGCACGGCCTCGACGAACTCGGACGTGAACTCCTCGATCGTCGCGTAGCGCACCTGGAGCCCGGAGCCGAAGCGGTCCACGTAGTTGCCGATCGCGTGGAGGAGGTGCGTCTTGCCGATGCCGGGCGAACCGTGCAGGAAGAGCGGGTTGTACGAGTGCGCGGGCAGCTCGGCGACCGCCAGCGAGGCGGCGTGGGCGAAGCGGTTGCCCTCGCCGATCACGAATTGCTCGAAGGTGTAGCGCGGGTTCAGCCGCTGCCGGGGACGATCCGCGCCGACCGCGCCGAAGCCGTTCGCATCGCCCTGCGCGGCGTCGGGCGCCCGGTCGTCCGCCGGCGGCTCCCAGTCCGCGCCGACCACCTCGACGAGCGCGTGCTGGTCGAATCCGGCCGCCGCCGCGCGCCGCAGGAGCGGCAGGTAGCGCTCGGCAACCGAGGTGCGGATGTGCTCCGGGGCGCGCACGTAGACCGTGGTGCCACGGATGGCGGCGAGCTCGAGCGGGTCGAGCCAGATGTGGAACTGGAAGTCTGGCGTCTCCTTGCGGAGCTCACCACGGATGGCGTCCCAAATCTCGTCCGGCGGTGTCGGCACAGGCGCTCGTGACCCTCCTCGGGGCCTAGCTCGGATTACTCACAGAGGAAGGGTCGGGCGGGAAAAGACAGGCCCCCGCCGCCCTCGGCGAGGCGAGTGTACAACGGCCCAAATGGCCCCGCGCCCCCCCGGGGGGAGGCGGCCCCGCAAAACGCGGGAAAAGCGTCGCGCGCCGTTCGGCGGGGTTATGGACAGGCAATCCACAGGCGCAGGCGCCACGATCTTGTACCCTGGCTCGCGAGCACATGAAGCGCACCTACCAGCCCAAGAAGCGCAAGCGAGCCCGTACGCACGGGTTCCGCGCGCGCATGAGTTCCCGTGCCGGCCGCGCGCTTCTGAAGCGGCGCCGCGCCAAGGGCCGCAAGCGGCTCACCCCGTAGCGATGGCTGACCGCGCGCGCCGAAAGCGCCGGCGGCTTTCGCGCAGCGGTGAGTTCGAGCGCGTATATCGCGAGGGTCGCTCGCACGCGAGCAGGCACCTCGTGGTCTATGCGTTCCCGCGCGCGGAGGACGACGACGCCGACCCGCGGCTCGGGGTGTCGGTCGGCCGCAAGCTCGGCGGCGCCGTCGAGCGCAACCGCATGAAGCGGCTGCTGCGTGAGGCCTTCTGGTCGAGCGCGGAGGGGCTGCGCGACGGTCACGACTTCGTGATCGTGGCTCGCCCTGCGGCGGGTGAGCTGGCCCGCCAGGGCGGCGAGCAGGCGATCGAGGCGGAGCTCCGCGAGGTGCTGGGCTCGGCGGGTCTCGCGCGCGGAGACGAGCCGCCGTCGTGAGCGCGATCCGGACGCTCGCCGCGGCACCCGTGCGCTTCTACCAGCGCGCGATCTCACCCGCCATTCCCGCGCGCTGCAAGTACCATCCGACCTGCTCCGAATACGCCGTGCAGGCGGTCCGGCGCTACGGTGTGCTTCGCGGCGCGATCCTGGCTGTGTGGCGGATCCTGCGCTGCAACCCCTGGAGCCACGGCGGCGTAGACCGTGTCGAGGATCAGAAGCTGTTCCATCCGCGCGGCCACGCCGAGCGCTAGCCCATGTACATCGCAAACGTCCTACAGCCGCTCATCGATGCCTGCCAGTGGATCCTGGAGTTCTGGCACAACCTGATCGGCGACTTCGACGGGAGCTGGGGCGTCGCGATCATCCTCATGACCTTCACGGTCCGGATCGTGATCCTGCCGCTCACGTTCAAGGGCGTGAAGTCGATGCAGCGGCTCCAGACGCTCCAGCCCGAGATCAAGAAGATCCAGGAGCGCTACAAGGACGACCGCCAGCGGATGAACCAGGAGGTCATGGCCTTCTACCAGCAGGAGAAGGTCAACCCGCTGGGCTCGTGCCTCCCGCTGCTGCTCCAGGTCCCGTTCTTCATCGCGCTGTTCTCGCTGCTGAACTCGAATCACTTCAAGGAAGACATCGCGAGCAACCCGGGCTTCCTCGCGATCGATCACCTCGCGGAGAACGTCAGCGACCCCGTGTTGCTCGGGGTGCTGATCGTGCTCTACGTGGGCACGCAGCTCGCCGCGAGCGCGGTGACCGCCATCAGCGCGGATCCGACCCAGCGCCGCATCATGTTCGCGCTGCCGTTCGTGTTCGTGATCTTCATCGTGAATTTCCCGGCCGGGTTGATCGTCTACTGGATCACCACGAACGTGTGGACCATCGGACAGCAGCTGCTGGTCAAGAAGCTCTACCCGAAGCCGGACCTGGCAGCGGCGGCCGCGACGGCGGAGGCTGGCGACGGCAGCCGCCCCGCGCGCGGGAAGCCGGCCGCCGCCACGGCAGCTGCGGACGCCGGCGACAACGGCAGCGCCGAGGAGCGCCCGGCGAAGGCGAACGCGAAGGCGTCCGCGGGCAACGGCGGTCCGGCCAAGGCGCCGCCTGGCTCGCCTCGCAAGAAGAAGAAACGCTCGGGGCGCCGGCGTTGAGGCTGGTGTCGTCTTGTCGGTGAGTGAAGAGCCGCGGCCGGAGGAGCTCGTCGCCGAGGCGGAGGGCGAGACGCTCGGCGAGGCGAAATGGGCGGCGATGAAGTCGCTCGAGTCGCGCTTTCCCGGGCTGACGGCCGATTGCGTCAGCTTCGACGTCGCTGATGAAGGGGGGCCCGCCGGCCCGGCCCGCGTGCGCGCCGAGGTCGACCCGAAGGCATGGCGCGCGGCCGCGGAGACGATCCCCGACGAGCCGGCCGAGCGCGTGCGGGCGATGGTCGCGCGCGTGGTGCAGGCGATCGGGCTGTACGCGACCGTCGACATCGACGAGAGCGACGAGGAGATCCGCGCGACGGTGAACGGCGACGACCTCGGGCTCCTGATCGGCAAGCACGGGTCGACGATCGATGCCCTCCAGCACCTGGCCTTCCGGGCCGCGTACCGCGGCGAGGAGAAGCGCAAGCAGGTCACGGTGGACGCAGCCGGCTACCGCGAGCGGCGGGAGGGCGCGCTGCACCGCATGGCGGACCGCGCCGCGGCCGAGGCGCTCGAATACGACCGCCCGGTCGAGCTCGAGCCGATGCGTGCCACCGAGCGGAAGATCGTGCACACCTATCTGAGCGAGCGCGCCGATGTCGAGACGCACAGCGAGGGCGACGAGCCGGACCGCCGGCTGGTGGTAAGTCCCGTTGAGCGTTTCTCGTGAAACGCTTCGGCGCCTCCTAGAGGCGCTGGCTGCGGAGCCCGATCCGCACACGACCGTCTCCGACCCTGAAGCCGCACTCGAGGTCCACGTGGCAGACAGCCTGTCCGGGCTCGAGGTTCCCGAACTGTCGGCCGCGCGCCGCATCGCGGATATAGGCGCAGGTGCAGGCTTTCCCGGACTGGTGCTGGCCTTGGCTTTGCCTCGAGCCGAGGTTGACCTCGTCGAGGCCGCGGGACGAAAGACAGCGCTGATGGATCGGCTGATTCAGGCGGTCTCGCTGTCCAATGCACGCTCGATAACCGCCCGTGCGGAGGACCTCGCGCGTGTACCCGCCGCCCTCGGGGGCGGGCGCGAGGCGTACGACGCGGTGACGGCCAGGGCCGTCGGGCCGCTTGCGCTGCTGGTCGAGTACGCGGCGCCGCTGCTGCGCACCGACGGTGTCCTCGTGGCGTGGAAGGGCGCGCGCGACGCCGCCGAGGAGGCCGCCGGCGCCGCTGCGGCCGAGATCGTGGGCATGGCGGTGGAGGGCGTGTTGCCCGTGGAGCCCTATCCGGGCTCTCTGAATCGGCACCTGCACGTATTCCGCAAGATCGCGCCCACGCCGGAGCGCTTCCCACGGCGGGCGGGGATGGCCCGAAAGCGCCCGCTGGGCTGAGCGCGCCTTCGCCGCGACCGGCGGTTCGGCCCCGAACGCCGTTCCGACCGACCTGAACCATAGGTTCAGCCCCGATGGGCACGGTTCTCGCAGTCACAAATCAGAAGGGCGGGGTGGGCAAGACCACCACCGCCGTCAACCTCGGCGCCAGCATCGCGGACGCCGGCTATCCCACGCTGCTGGTTGATCTAGACCCGCAGTGCAACGCCACGGTTGCGCTTGGGCTGCCGAAGGACGGCGGCACGAGCATCTACGACTGTCTCTCCGGCGAGCTGTCGATCACGGCCGCGGCGGTTCCGAGCGGCATCGACGGGCTGGACGTGGTGCCCTCGACACCGGACCTCGCCGGCGCGAACGTGGAGCTGCCGCGCATCGAGGGCTCGGAGACGACGCTGCGCGACCGCCTAGGCAGCGTCCGCGACCGCTACCTGTTCACGCTGCTCGACTGCCCGCCGTCGCTCGGGCCGCTCACGGTCAATGCGCTCGTCGCGGCTGACCGCGTGATCGTGCCCGTTCAGACGGAGTACTTCGCGCTCGAGGGACTCGCGCAGCTGCTCGACACGCTGTCGCTGATCCAGCGCGAGCTGAACCCACGGCTCACCGTGCTCGGGCTGATCCTCACCATGCACGACGGCCGCACGCGGCTCGCGCGCGACGTCGAGCGCGAGGTGCGCGAGCACTTCCCCGAACTCGTCTTCGACACGGTCGTACCGCGCAACGTCCGGCTCGGCGAGGCACCCAGCTTCGGTCTCCCCGTGCTCCGGCACGCGCCGCACAGCGCCGGCAGCGCGGCCTATCTGAAGCTCGCCAAGGAGGTGGCCGCTCGTGGCTGACACACAGCAGCGTGGAATGGGCCGGGGGCTCGCGGCGATCCTGCCGCGCAGCGACAAGATCGAGGACGGCCTGCGCGACATCCCGCCGGAGCTGATCCAGCCGAACGCGCGCCAGCCGCGCCGCACCTTCGACCAGGCGCGGCTCGCCGAGCTCGCCGAGTCGATCCGCACCCGCGGCGTGCTCCAGCCGATCGTCGTCCGCCCGCTCGCGGGAGGAAGCTTCGAGCTCGTGGCCGGCGAGCGCCGGCTGCGAGCGGCGCAGATGGTCGAGCTGAAGACGATCCCCGCGCTCGTGCGCGACACGGACGACTGGGAGCGGCTCGACCTGGCGCTGGCGGAGAACATGGCGCGCGTCGACCTGAACGCGGTCGAGGAGGCGCGCGCCTGCGCGATGCTCGTCGACGACCTCGGGCTGACGAAGCAGGAGGTCGGCCGGCGGGTCGGCCGCAGCCGCGTCGCGATCTCGAACCTGATCAGGCTGCTCGACCTGCCGGAGGAGGCGCTCGAGCTGATCGAGCACGGTGAGCTCAGCGAGGGACATGGTCGCGCGCTGCTGCTGTGCAAGGACCACGCGCTGCGCCGCAGCCTTGCGCTCGAGGCGCGCGACGGCGCCTGGTCGGTCCGCGAGACCGAGCGCCGCGCACGCGAGGCTCAGGGTCAGCCAGAGCCTGAGGTCAAGCGTTTCATGCGCGCGATCCACCCGGACCTCGCCGAGGCGCTCGCCGCGGCCGAGGACACGCTGACGGCGGCCTTCGGACAGCCGGTCAAGGTGCGCGCGAAGGGCGACGGCTGCCGCGTCGAGCTCGAGTTCGACACGCCCGGCGACGCCGTCGCGCTCGCCGAGCGGATCCTTGCGCGCGGGCACCTGCGCGCGGTCTAGCCGCCGCTACAATCCTCGTCCCTCGGGCGATTAGCTCAGCCGGTTAGAGCGCGTCTCTGATAAGGACGAGGTCCCTGGGTCGAGTCCAGGATCGCCCACTTCGATGGTCGGAGCACGGTTTCGATCCCGCTCTAGACTGTCCAGGCAGATGCAGGAGATGGTGATCTACGGCGTCAGCTTCGACATGGTCGGCAAGCAGCCGATCGTGCTTCTGAAGACGCGCGACGGCAACAAGTTCCTCCCGATTTGGATCGGCCATCCGGAGGCGGCGGCCATCCTGATGAAGCTTCAGGGAGCGAACACGCCGCGGCCGATGACGCACGACCTGATCAGCGAGATGCTGTCCGAGCTGGAGGTGAGCTGCACACGCGTCGCGGTCACCGAGCTGCGCGAGAACACCTTCTACGCGGAGGTGACGCTCCAGCTCAACGGCCGCGAGATCCCGATCGACTCGCGGCCCTCCGACGCGCTCGCGCTCGCCGTTCGCACGGGCGCCCCGATCTTCGCCGCCGAGGACGTGATCTCGGAGTCCGCCATCGAGTTCGAGCACGAGGTCGAGGACACCGAGGAGGTCGTCGAGAAGTTCAAGGACTTCCTCGACAACGTCACGCCTGAGGATTTCGCCAACGGCGACGAGGAAGAAGAAGAGAGTCAGTAGCCGGCGCGACGCGCGCGCTCGGCGCGGTCGGGCATAGGCAGGATCTCGGCGCCGCCGCTCTGCGGCAGATCTTCGACGGGCGGGAGCTCCACGGCCTGGTGCTCGCCGGTCAGCGTCCCGTACAGCTGCACCTGCTCGGTGATGACCTCGCCGATGCGGCGGATGCCCTCGCGGATCGCCACCTCGTCCGAGCCCGAGAAGTTGAGCCGCATCGCGTTGCGCCCGCGGCCGTCGAGGAAGGCCGCCTCGCCGGGCACGAACGCGACGTTCTCCTGAAGCGCCCGGGCCAGCAGGTCGGTCGTGTCGATGAAGTCCGGCAGCGTCGCCCAGATGAACAGGCCGCCTGACGGGCGCGTCCACTCCGCCTGGGGCGGGAAGTGGTCGGCGAGTGCGTCGAGCATCGTGTCGCGCCGCGCGCGGTAGATCTCGGTGAGCGAGTCCACGTAGTCGCGCCAGTTCCCCTCCGCGAAGTACGCCTGAACCATCAGCTGGGACAGCGTCGAGGTGCACAGGTCGGTCGCCTGCTTGCCGAGGTTGATCTTCTCGAGCACCGGCGGCGGTGCCACGACCCAGCCGAGCCGGATCCCGGGCGAGTGGAACTTCGAGAACGTGCCCAGGTACATGACGTAGACGCCGCCGTCGAGCGACAGCAGCGGCGCCGGCGCCGCGCCCTCGTAGCGGAGCAGCCCGTAGGGGTTGTCCTCGAGGATCAGGAGCTCGCGCTCGTGCGCGACCTCGACCAGCCGGCGACGCCGCGGCGCCGACATGGTCACCCCGGCCGGGTTCTGGAAGCTCGGCACCGTGTAGATGAACTTCGGCCGTCGCCCGTCCCGCTCGAGCCGGTCGAGCGTCTCCTCGAGCTGGTCCACGCGCATGCCGTCGGCGTCCATGTCCACCTGCACTACGTCCGCCTGGTAGGACGAGAAAACGGGGACTGCACCCGGGTAGGTCGGTCCCTCGGCGACCACCACGTCGCCCGGGTCGATCAGCGTCTTGGTGACGAGGTCGAGCACCTGCTGGCCGCCGGTAGTCACCAGCATGTCCTCGTGGTCGACGCGCATGCCCTCCGCGGCCATGACCTCGGCGATGCAGGCCTTGGTCCCGTCGAGGCCCTCGGTCGGCCCGTACTGGAGCGCCTTCGCGCACGACTCCGCAGCGATCCGCTGCGCCACCGCCGCGAACGTCTCGGGCGGGAACGTGCTCGTGTCCGGCAGGCCGCCGGCGAGCGAGATCACCTCGGGCCGCGTCGTCACGGCCATCAGGTCGCGCATCGCGGAGGACTTCATGACCTTCGTCCGCGAGGCGAACAGGCCGGCGTAGCGCTCGATGTCCCGGGATGAGCTCATGCCTGGAGCGGCGAGGTGGTCGCCGCACCCGCGGCGTTAACCTCCCCCGGCGCAGGGTACCGACCCTCTCACCCGCCCATGAGCCTCTTCCTCGACATCGGCACCGGAGCCGGCCTGGCCTCGGCGGCCGGGATACGCCCCTATCTGCCGCCGCTGCTGGCGGGCGGCCTCGCGCGGAGCGACATCGGCATCGACTTCGACGGCACGGACCTGTGGTTCCTCGAGTCGCCCGGTTTCCTCGCCGCCGTGGTCGCCGTGGGCGCGATCGCGTTCCTCCTGGAACGTTCGGAGGCGAACCGCGCCTCGCCGGACCTCGGGGGCCGCGCTGGACGCGGGCCGGTGGAGATCCTGTCCGGCCTGGTCGGCATCGCGCTCGGCACGCTGCTGTTCGCGGGCGCGCTCTACGACAACGGCCATCCGTTCTGGATAGGGCTCCTGTTCGGGCCGATCTGCGCCGCGCTCGCCTGGCTCGCGATCGGCGGCCTGATCGAGCGGGTGAGAGCGCGGCTCGAACCCGACCAGGCGGCCCTCCTGACCGCCTACGCGGACGCCGCGGCCCTGATCCTGGCCGCGCTCGCGATCTTCGTGCCGCCGCTCGCGTACCTGGCCATCCCGGGCTTCGTGGTGCTGCTGCTCGGCGGCCGCCGCCGCGAGGGTCAGAAGTACGCCGGTCTGAGGATCCTTCGGTAGTGCCGGGAGAACGGGGGCTCGCACGCACCGCGTGCTCGCCGGGAGAACGGGTGCTCGCGCGCACCGCGCGCTCGCCGAAGAAGCTCGTCCTGGCGGTCATCGACTCGCTGAAGCCGGACATGCTCGACCAGGCGGTGGCCGAGGGTCAGGCGCCGGCGCTGGCGGCGCTGATCGAGTCCGGCACCTACGTGCGCGACTGCGTCTCGACCTTCCCGTCGGTCACCCCGGTCGCCTCGGCCGCCATCGCGACGGGCTGCGGCCCCGGCGCGCACCACATCCCCTCGATGAACTGGTTCCACCGCGGTGAGGAGCGCTACGTCGAGTACGGCTCCTCGCTCGCCGCCACGCGTGCCTTCGGGATCGTGCGCTCGCTCTACGACACGGTCTACAACATGAACCTGGCGCACCTGAGCCGGGCGCACAAGACCGTCTTCGAGCACCTGGACGACGCCGGCTTCCGAACGGCGTGCACGACCTACCTGATCTACCGGGGCCGCACGCGGCATGACCCCTCGGGCGCCAGCGTCTACCGCCGCATCGCCGAGGCCGCGCAGTTCCGCCACCCGGTATATGGCGCACGCGAGCTCTTCTACGCCGACCTGTTCGACACGCGCGACACGGGCTGCACGTCCGCGCTTGGCATGCCCGGGCAGCGCGACCGCCACACCGGCTGCGTGGGCGCCTACCTCGTCGAGCACGACCTCTTCGACTTCCTGCTGTTCTCGCTGCCCGACAACGACACGTACTCGCACAAGGTCGGGCCGGACGGCCAGGTGCGTTCGATCGCCGAGGCGGATCAAGCGCTCGAGCGGATCATGGAAGTGGCCGGCGGCCCCGCCGCGTTCCTGGAGGAGCACGCCGTGATCGTGATGTCGGACCACTCGCAGACCGCGGTCGAGACCGGCATCAACCTGTCGGAGGTGCTGTCCGACGCGCGCGTGCTCCTGCCCGGCGACGTCGCGCCCAGCGAGGCCGAGCTCGCCGCCTGCCCCTCCGCGCGCTCGGCGATGGTCTACGCGCTCGACGACGCGCGCCGCGACGAGCTTGCGCGCCGTGCCGCCGACACGCTGCTCGAGGCCGACGGCGTGGAGCTCGTGATCACCCACGACGACGGCGCCGCACTGGTGCGCTCCGCGCGCGGCGAGCTCCGCTTCGCGCCCGGCGATGACCTCACCGACAAGCGCGGGCAGGCCTGGTGGCTGAAGGGCGACGAGGCCGTGCTCGAGCTGAACACCGGGAACGGCGAGGTGGAGAGCGACACCTACCCCGACGCCCTCGGCCGGCTCTGGTCCGCGCTGCGCTGCCCACACTCCGGTGACGTCCTCGCCTCGGCGGCGCTCGGCTACGAGTTCGTGGACTGGGGTGGCGGCGGCCACGTGGGGGGCGGGAGCCACGGCTCGCTCCACAAGGACGACTCCGAGGGGGTCCTCCTGATCTGCGGGCTGGACGCGCCGGAGCGCGAGCAGTGGTCGCTTGCGGACGTGACTCCGCTGGTGCTCGAACACTTCGGTGTACCGTTGGCCGCGTGACCGACGAGGCGAGCGCCGCCATCGCCGACCGACCACACGCCGTCCACCTGCGCGTGCGCGCGGGGCTACGCAAGCCGCACAACTGGGTGCAGCTCGGCAAGTTCTGCGCGGTCGGCGGCTCCGGCTACGTGGTGAACCTGTGCGTCTTCGCGGCGTGCATCAGCCTCTTCGACGCGCACCACCTCGTCGCGGCGACCGCCGCGTTCGTCGTGGCGGTGCTGAACAACTTCTGGTGGAACCGGCACTGGACCTTCAGGGCGGGCAGCGGCCGCGCCGGCTTCCAGGCGATGCGTTTCTTCGCGGTCAGCGTCGCGGCCTTCCTGTTCGCTGCGGTGGTGCTCGAGCTGCTCGTGAGCGTGGTCGGCGTCTCCGCGCTGCCGGCGCAGGCGATCGCGATCGTCGCCGCCACCCCGCTGAACTTCATCGGGAACAAGATGTGGAGCTTCCGCATCGAGCTTTCGCGCGACTAGCGGCTCTCGGAGTCGCGCTCCTGGTCTGCGCGGCCCTGCCCGCGGCGGCCGGGGCAGCGGACCTGCAGCGCCCGCCGTCCCAGACCGAGCCGCCGCGCTTCTTCGACCGGAGCGCGCTCGAGGTGGAGCGGATCGCGAGCCGCGCCGAGAAGGTCCGCGAGGCGCGCCGCGACGGGCCGCTCAAGCCAACCGCCTACACGAAGGGCCTCGGGCGCTGGCAGGTGAGCTTCTTCCGGGACGACCGCGAGGTCGCGCAGGTGCTGGTGGACGACCCAACCGGCGCCGTGCTCGAGCAGTGGTCTGGCGAGCAGGTGGCCTGGAGCATGGCGCGCGGCTACCCCGGCGCGTTCGGGCGGAAGCTGAACGCGCCCTACGTGTGGATCCCGCTGTGCCTGCTCTTCCTCGCGCCGTTCGTGGACGTGCGCAGGCCCTTCCGGCTCCTGCACCTGGACCTGCTCGTGCTGCTGGCGTTCGGACTGTCGCACTACTTCTTCAACCGCGGCGAGATCGGCGTGTCGGTCCCGCTGGCCTATCCGGTGCTGCTCTACCTGTTCGCCCGCTCGCTGTTCGCGGCCTTCCGGCCGCGCCGCTCGGCCGGCGCGCTCGTGCCCCACGCGTCGCTGACCCTGCTGGTTGTCGGGCTCGTGTTCCTGGCCGCGTTCCGCATAGGCCTGAACATCGCCGACTCGAACGTGATCGACGTGGGCTACGCGGGCGTGATCGGCGCCGACCGGCTCGCCGACGGAGAGCACCTCTACGGCAAGGGCTTCTCGACGGACGTCGAGCGTGGCGACACCTACGGGCCGGTCACCTACCTCCTGTACGTGCCGTTCGAGCAGGCGATGCCGTGGAGCGGGCGCTGGGACGAGCTACCGGCCGCGCACGGCGCGGCGATCGCGTTCGACCTCCTGGCGCTCGGCGGCCTGCTCCTGCTCGGGCGGCGGCTGCGTCCGGGCCGCGAGGGCACGGCGCTCGGCGTGGCGCTCGGCTACGCCTGGGCCGCCTACCCGTACACGACGTTCGTCCTCGAGTCGAACTCGAACGACACGCTCGTCGCGGTGGCCTGCATCGGAGCGCTGCTCGCGGCCACGATCGCGCGCGACCGGGCGTCCGCGGGCGCCGCGGCCGTGGCGATCGGGCTCGGCACCGCGGCGAAGTTCGTGACCGCCGCGCTGATCCCGCTGTTCGCCCGGCGGGCGCCGCTCGTGTTCGCGGGCGCGCTCGTGCTGGTGCTGGCGCTCACGGTCGTCCCGTTCCTCCCGGGCGGCGACCTCGGCGAGTTCTACGACCGCACCATCGGCTATCAGGCGAGCCGCCCGTCGCCGTTCAGCATCTGGGGGCAGGTTGAGTCGCTCGGCTGGCTCCAGACGCAGACGAAGCTCGCCGCCGCCGCGCTGGCCATCGCCGCCGCGTTCGTGCCGCGCCGGCCGGGGTTGCGGCAGACGGCCGCGCTCGGCGCGGCGATCCTGATCGCGGTCGAGCTCACGGCGACGCACTGGTTCTACCTCTACGTCGTCTGGTTCGTGCCGTTCGTGCTCGTGATGCTGTTCGCGGCGCATGCACGGACGCTGGCCGCGCCCGAACCGGAGCGGTCGCGGGAGCGAGAGCCCGCCTACGCGTGAGGCGCTCGGCGCTCCTCGCGCTCGCCCTGCTGGCCGGCGGCTGGGCGCTGACGCTCTGGGTGTCGCCCTGGTCCGACGAGACCGTCAACGACCTGTTCGTCTACCGGTCGTTCGCCGAGCCGATCCTCGACGGCAGCCTGCCCTACCGCGATATCGCGTTCGAGTACCCGCCGCTCGCGGCCCCCGCGATCGTCCTCCCCGGGATCGCCGGAACCGGCGCCGAGTCGTTCCGCTGGGCCTTTGCGCTCTGGACGCTCGCGGGCACGGCAGCGCTGGTGCTGCTCTGCGGTGCGCTCGCGCGTGCGACCGGGGGCGACCCGCGCCGGGCGATGCTCGCGGCCGCGCTCACGCCCGTCGCCTGCGGGGCGCTCGTCCGCACCCACTTCGACGTGTTCCCGGTGGTCGTACTGCTGGCCGGGCTGCTGCTTGTCTGCCGCGACCGCCCGCGTGCCGGGCTCGCGGTGCTGGGGCTCGGCGCCGTGCTCAAGCTGTTCCCGCTCGTGGCGGTGCCGGTGGCGCTCGCCTGGCTCGTGGGGCGCGACGCATTGCAGGGCGCGCTCGCCTGCGCCGCGGTGATCCTCGCCGTGTGCGGCGCGGCCGTCGCGGTTTCCCCGCGGGGCGCGGCCGACGCGGTGCGCTATCACCTCGACCGGCCCGTGCAGGTGGAGAGCTCGCCCGCGCTCGTGCTGGACGCGCTCGATGCTCTGGGCGCCGGGCGAGTGGAGCGCGTCTCGAGCCACCGCTCCGACGGGCTGCTCCACCCAGCCGACGATGCGGTCACGTGGCTGTTCGGTGCGTGCCTCGTTGCACTGGTGGCGCTGCTGTGCGCCGCGATGGTCCGGAGGGAGGGCGCGGAGCGGATGGCGCGCGGCCGTGACGCCGAGCACGCCGCCGCCCTCGGCCATCACGCCGAGCACGCGGCCGCGCGCGCCCTCGTCCTCGCCGCCCTCGCCGGCGCCGTCGGCTTTGCCCTGTTCGGCAAGGTGCTCTCTCCTCAGTTCGTCATCTGGGCGCTGCCGCTCGGCGCGCTCGCGTTCGCCTGGCGCATGCACGCGCTCGCGGGCGCCGTGCTCGTGGCGGCGCTGCTGACGCAGCTCGAGTTCCCGGCGCACTACTTCGACGTGGTCGCGCGCGAGCCGCGCTGGCTGGTCGTCGTCGCGCTTCGCAACCTCGCGCTGCTCGCCGTCCTTGTCCTGAGCGTGCGCGAGCTACTGCCGCGCGGGGAGAAGCAGCTGCTCGATCGAGGTGGCGCGCCCGTCGCCGTCGGCGTCGATTAGAACCGCGTTCAGCCAGGGATCCTCGTCCGAGGTCTCGAAGCGAACGTTCGTGAGCATCAGGAAGCGCTCGAGCGCCTGCTCGCGCTTCACGCCGATCACGCCGCCGCGCGGGCCGGTCATGCCCACGTCGGTGATGTAGGCGGTGCCGCCGGGTAGCACGCGCGCGTCGGTGGTCGGCACGTGCGTGTGCGTGCCGACACAGGCGGTCACGCGGCCGTCGAGGTGCCACCCCATCGCGACCTTCTCGCTCGTCGCCTCGGCGTGCATGTCGACGAGCACCGCATCGGCTCGGTCGCGCAGGTCCGACAGTGCGCTGTCGGCCTCGGCGAACGGCGAGCGCACCGCCTGCAGGAAGACGAGGCCGGACAGGTTCACGACGCCCAGCCGCTGCCCGTCGTGCTCGACGACCGTGTGGCCGCGCCCCGGGCTTCCCTTCGGGTAGTTCGCGGGTCTGACGATGCGCGGCTCGCGGTCGAGCAGCTCGTAGACCTCGCGATGGCGGAAGGCGTGGTTGCCGAGCGTGATCGCGTCGGCGCCCAGCTCGAGCAGCTCGCGCGCGGTCTTCTGGGTGATGCCCACGCCGCCCGCGGCGTTCTCGCCGTTCACCACGACGAAGTCCGGCTGATGGGCGTCACGGATCCCCGGCAGCAGCGAGGCGAGCGTCCGCCGGCCGATGCCGCCGACCACGTCGCCGACGAAGAGAAGCTTCACTGCGCCCGATTCTGCCAACCTGCGCGCGGTGGAGACGGCGACCGTAACGCTTGCGGCGCGCGACCTGGTCAAGCGCTACGGCGACAGAGCCGCGTTGCGCGGGGTCTCGCTGAGCGCCGGGCCCGGCGAGCTCGTGGCGGTGATCGGGCCGAACGGCGCCGGCAAGACCACCCTCCTGTCGATCCTCGCGGGCATCCAGCAGCCGGACGAGGGCGAGATCAGCGTCCTTCCGAAGGGGATCGGCTGGGTCCCCCAGCAGGCGGCGCTGTACGGCAAGCTGACCGTCCGCGAGAACCTGTCGCTGTTCGCGCGCCTCGAGCGCTGCCCCGACCAGCGCGCGACGGTGGAGCGGATGCTCGAGCTGACCGACCTCCGCGACCGCGCCGACGACCAGGTGGGGACGCTCTCCGGCGGGAACCGCCAGCGCGTGAACATCGCGATCGGCCTGCTCGCCGAACCCGACGTGCTGTTGCTCGACGAGCCGAGCGCGGCGCTCGACCCGCGCCAGCGCGCGCGGCTGTGGGAGTTCATCCTGCGGCTCGCGGGCGAGGGCACCACGGTCATCTACGCCACGCACAACATCCAGGAGGCGGACCGCTACGCGAGCCAGCTGATCGTGCTCGCCGACGGTGAGCTCTTGTTCAGCGGCCCTCCGCGCGACCTCGAGCGCGAGGTCGGCACCACCGGCCTCGACTTCGAGGAGGCCTTCGTCGAGTTCCTCCACAGGCGCGGGCACTGATGCGCTGGCTGCTGCTCAAGGACCTCCTCATCCTCCGCCGCTCGCCGCTGCTGGTGGCGCTGCTGGTGCTGTATCCGATCGTGATCGCCGTGCTGATCGGCTTCGCGCTCTCGCGGGGACCGGACAAGCCCGAGGTGGCCTTCTACAACGGGCTCGCCGGCCAGTCCGCGATCGTCGAGCTCGGCGGCGACCGGATCGACCTGGCGCAGCAGGGCCAGCGCCTGTTCGACGCCATCGACCCGGTGCCGGTCAGCAGCCGCGCGGAGGCGATCCAGAAGGTGCGCGAAGGCGAGGTGCTCGGCGCGCTGATCATCCCCAAGGATCTCGCCACGAACATCCAGTCGTCGCTCGAGCCGGGGACGGTGGAGGTCTTCTTCAACGCCGAGGACCCGGCGAAGCGCCAGTACGTCGAGAGCACGATCAAGGCGCAGGTGCAGACCGCGAACAGTGCGCTCACGAAGCGCGTCGCGAAGGAGGCGCTCCAGCTGCTCGACCTGATCAGCAGCGGCGGCAGCTACTCGTTCCTCGGCCAGGACTTCGACGTGCTCGGCCTCGAGCGCGCCGAGCTGCTGCTCATGCGGGCGCGCGCACAGCTCCCGGCCGGTTCGCCGGAGCGCGCCGAGCTGGACCGTGTGATCGCGTTCGGGAAGCTCGCGCGCGAGAACCTCTCGTTCTCGGACGACGTGCTCGCGGTCGTGGGCGAGCCGATCCGCGTGAAGGCCACGGCGCTGAACGGGGGCAACACCTCGCTCACCTCGTTCGCGGTGGCGCTCGCCGTGGCCGTCTCGCTCATGTTCATCACGCTCCTGCTCGCGGCGGGGACGCTGGCTCTCGAGCGCGAGGAGAACGCCTTCTCGCGGCTCGTGCGCGGCCTCGTGTCGAAGACCGGTCTGCTTGTGGAGAAGGGAGCGCTGGCCGCCGGCTGCGCCGTGCTGGTCTGCCTCGTGATGATGCTCGGCCTGAGCCCGTTCGTGGAGATCGACTGGGGCAGGTTCCCGCTCTGGCTCGCCGCGCTCGCGCTGGGAGCGCTCGCGTTCGCGGCGCTCGGGCTCGCGATCGGAGGCCTCACGCGCGACGTACGCGCCGCCTCGCTGCTCGCGTTCATGCTCTGCCTGCCGCTGGCGTTCCTGGCGCTGGTGCCCTCGGGCGCGGTGGCGCCGGCGCTCTACGACCTGATCCGCGCCATTTCGGCGGCGTTCCCGTTCAGGCCTGCCCTCGATGCCCTGGACGCGGGCCTGAACGACGCCGGCGACCTCGGCGGCCCGCTGCTGCACCTGGCCGCCCTCACGCTCGCGTACGGCGCCCTCGGCCGGCTCGCCCTGCGTCGATTCGCCTAGCGCCGTGCGCGAGGCCGGCGCGTCGCCGCTGGCGGAGTGATGTTCTCACCAAGGCCACCTAGACTGGTCGGTCGATGCCCTTCCCGGCCACACGCCTGCGGCGCCTCCGCAAGACCGGTGTGCTGCGCGCGCTCGTGCGCGAGACGACGCTCACGCCGGCCGATCTGGTCTACCCGATGTTCGTGCAGCTGGGCGAGGAGCGCACGCCGATCGAGGCCATGCCGGGGATCGAGCGCATGTCGATCTCGAACGCCGTCGAGGAGGCGGGCGAGGCCCACGCACTCGGTATCCCGGCGGTGCTCCTGTTCGGCGTCCCGGCGGAGAAGGACGAGCACGGCTCCGGCGCATACGACGACGAGGGCGTCGTGCAACTCGCGGTGCGCGCGATCAAGGAGGCGCATCCGGAGCTGCTCGTGATCACGGACGTGTGCCTGTGCGCGTACACGTCGCACGGCCACTGCGGGATCGTGCTTGACGATGGCACGGTCGACAACGACCTCAGCCTCGAGCTGCTCGCGAAGACCGCGATCTCGCACGCACGCGCGGGAGCGGATGCGGTCGCGCCGAGCGACATGATGGACGGCCGCGTCGGCGCGCTCCGCGCGCAGCTCGACGCGGAGGGCCACAAGGAGCTCCCGATCGTGGCCTACTCGGCGAAGTTCGCGTCGGCCTTCTACGGCCCGTTCCGCGAGGCCGCCGGCTCGGCGCCCTCCTTTGGCGACAGGCGCAGCTACCAGATGGATCCCGCCAACTCCGACGAGGCGGTCCGCGAGGCGCTGCTGGACGTGGAGGAGGGCGCGGACATGGTCATGGTCAAGCCCGCGCTGCCCTATCTCGACGTGATCCGCCGTGTGAAGGACGCAACGCGCGTGCCGGTGGCCGCCTACAACGTGAGCGGCGAGTACGCGATGGTCAAGGCCGCGGCTGCGGCGGGCTACCTCGACGAGGAGCAGACCGTGCTCGAGGCGCTCACGGCGATCCGCCGTGCGGGCGCCGACGTCGTGATCACCTACCACGCGAAGGACGTGGCCCGGTGGCTCAGCCGGTAGCGAAGGTTCGGAGCCGAAAGGACGGCTCCGCCGTCCCGCTCGACGAGCTGGACCGCAAGCTCCTCAACCTGCTCCAGGGCAGCTTCCCGATAGCCACGCGGCCGTTCGCCGCGGTGGCCGAGCTGGCCGGCCTGCCAGAGGAGGAGGTTCTGGCCCGAACCAAGCGCCTGCTGGACGAGCGCATCATCCGCGAGATCACGCCGATCTTCGACACGCGCGTGCTCGGCTACAGCTCGATGCTCGTCGCCGCGCGCGTCGATGCCGAGAACCCCTGGCGCGCGGCCAAGATCATCAACTCGCACCCGGGCGTCTCGCACAACTACCTGCGCGACCACGACTTCAACCTCTGGTTCACGATCGCGACGGAGCCGGACTCGCCGCTCGGCCTCGAGGGCACGCTCGAGGTGCTCCAGCGCCTGACCGGCGCGGAGTCGGTGCGCCAGCTCCCCACGCTGCGCCTCTTCAAGATCCGCATGGACCTGGAGATGGAGAAGGGCACCGAGACGCTCGCGGCGGCCGCCGAGGCCGTGGACCACCTCGAGCCCGAGGCCATCGAGCTGTCGGAGCTCGACTACGCGGTCATCCGCGCGACCCAAGGGCCGATGGAGGCCGTGTCCGAGCCGTTCGCCCCCGCCGCCGCACGGCTGGACATCTCGCAGGAGGCGCTGTTCGAGCACCTCGAGTCGATGCGCGAGCGGAGGGCGCTCCGCCGCGTCGCCGCGATCCTGTTCCACCGCCGCGCCGGCTTCTCCGCCAACGGCATGGGCGTCTGGCGGGTACCGGAGGAGCGGATCCGCGAGCTGGGGCCGCGCATGGCCTCGTTCCGCGGGATCTCGCACTGCTACCAGCGCCCGACCTACGCCGACTGGCCCTACTCCGTCTTCACGATGGCGCACGGCCGCTCGAAGGAGGAGTGCGACGCGATCCTCGACTCGATCGCCGCTGACACCGGCATCGAGGAGCGGCGCACGCTCTACTCGTCCACGGAGTTCAAGAAGGTGCGGCTGCGCTACTTCACCGACGAGCACAAGCGGTGGGAAGCGGAGCACGCGTAGCGGCGGACCGCTCGGCCGCGGCCTACGCGCGGGCGGTCCAGCTGTTGCCGGGCGGGGTGAACTCGCCGGTCCGCGCGATGCGCTCCATCGGGCGCGACCCGATCTTCGTCGCGCGCGGCGAGGGTGCGGAGTTGATCGACGTGGACGCCAACCGCTACGTCGACTGGGTGATGTCGTGGGGGCCGTTGATCGCCGGCCACGCGCACCCTGAGGTCGTCTCGGCCGTGACGGCGGCCGCGGCGGCGGGCACCAGCTTTGGCGCGCCCACCGAGGCCGAGGTGGAGCTTGCGGCCGAGGTCGTGGAGCGTGTGCCGTCGGCGGAGATGGTCCGGATGACCTCGTCCGGGACCGAGGCGTCCATGAGCGCGATCCGCCTTGCCCGCGCCGCGACCGGCCGCGACAAGGTCGTCAAGTTCGCGGGCGGCTACCACGGGCACGTGGACGGCCTGCTCGCCGACGCGGGCTCGGGCCTCGCCACGCAGGGCATCCCCGCGAGCCCCGGCGTGACGGCCGCGCAGGCGGCGGACACCGTGATCGCGGACTGGAACGGCGAGCTCCCGGACATCGAGGCCGCCGCCGTCATCTGCGAGCCGTATCCGGCCAACATGGGCCTGGTGCCGCCCGACGAGGGCTACCTCCAGCGGCTCCGTGACTACGCGGACGCGACCGGCGCGCTCCTGATCTTCGACGAGGTGATCACCGGCTTCCGGGTCGCGCGCGGTGGCGTGCAGGAGCTCGAGGGCGTCACGCCAGACCTGACCGTGCTCGGCAAGGTGATCGGCGGCGGCCTGCCGGCGGCGGCCTACGCGGGCCGGCGCGAGCTCATGGAGCTGGTCGCGCCCGCCGGCGCCGTCTACCAGGCCGGGACGCTGTCCGGAAACCCGCTCGCGACCGCGGCGGGGCTGGCCACGCTGCGGCTGCTCGACGGGGACGGATACCGGCGGCTCGAGACGCTCGCGACCACGCTCGCCGAGGGCCTCGCGGCGGCGGCACGCGCCGCCGGCGTCGAAGCGAGCGCGGTGGCGAAGCCCGGTCTCCTGACGCTCTTCTTCGCGCCCGAGCCGCCGCGCGACTACGAGGGCGCGAAGGCCTGCGACACGGACGCCTACGCGGCCTTCTGCCGGGGGATGCTCGACCGCGGGATCTATCTGCCGCCGTCCCAGTTCGAGGCCTGGTTCCCGTCGCTCGCCCACGGCGACGCGCAGGTGGAGCTCACGCTCGCCGCCGCACGCGAGGCGCTGGCCGAGCTGTGAGCCGCCTGGCCGAGATAGTCGCGACGGCCGACCCTGCGCTGGCGGAGCACGCCGTCCCCGATCCGGGCCCGGACCGCTTCACGGACGTGGACGGGGTGCGCGGCTTCGTGCTCGAGGCGGTCTACGAGGGCTATCTCATGCACTACGGGAGCCCGCGTGCCTTCACGGGCATGGAGCCGGACCTGCGCCTCTTGGCGGGCGACGCGCTCTACGCACTCGGGCTGTCCCGGCTGGCGGACACAGGCGACCTCGAGGCCGTGGCGGTTCTATCCGACCTGATCTCGCGCTCGGCGCAGGCTCAGGCGGAGGGACGGGCGGCCGATGCCGACGCGCTCTGGGATAGGCTCCCGCCCCCGCTGGCCGGATAGCACTCGTGCGCTCCGTAACCATGTTGGCACTAGCCTCCGCCGAGCGGAACAATCCCTAGACCCGTGGCCGACTCACCCAAGTCCGACAAGAAATCCCGCTATACCGAGGGTCGCGGGATCGCAGGCGCCTTCGAGGGCGAGACCGTCACGCGCCGCCGGCTGATGGAGGGGACCGCGATGGCGGCCGGCGGGATCGCGACGATGGCCTTCGCGCTGCCCGGCCTCGGCTTCGCGCTGGGCCCGCTGTTCGAGGACACGCTCCCCACGCGCTGGCAGGACCTGGGCGCGGAGGACGACTTCGACGACGTGGGCTACGTGCCGCGCGTGATGAACATCGATCCCGCGATCGGCGACGCGGGCAAGACGACGGTCTACGTCCGCCGCTTCAACAAGGACATCGACAAGGTCATCAAGGGCCAGGATCCGCAGCCCTACGTGGTGATCTCGACCCGCTGCGCGCACCTGGGCTGCCCCGTCCGCTACATCCAGGCCTCGCAGAAGTTCGTCTGCCCGTGTCACGGCGGCGTCTACGACTCGCAGGGCAAGGTCGAGGGCGGACCGCCCGTGCGCCCGCTCGACCGCTTCTACACGCGCGCAGTCAGCGGGCGCGTCGAGGTCGGCGACCGCTTCTCGCTGAACTCCCAGCTCGAGCGCTTCTCGGTGCGTGACCCGTCGAACCACCTCGACGGCCTGTGGCAGTACCTCTACCCGTCGAGGCCCACGACGTGAAGCTCCCCTCGCCTCCACTTCCGAAGGCGCTGCGACGCACCCCGCCGCCGCCCGGCCAGGGCGATCGCCGCAACGGCGGCCCGGCGACCAAGCCGACGCCCAAGGACCAGGCGGTCGAGGGTGTAGCGGGCGTCGTCGGCTGGCTCGACGAGCGCACCGGCGCGAGCCCGTTCCTGCGCGGCTTCCTCTACAGGAAGGTCCCGAAGGGGACCAACTGGTACTACACGCTCGGCTCGGCCACGATGTTCGCGTTCCTGTCGCAGGCGGTGACGGGCGTCTTCCTGGCGATGTACTACGAGCCGGACCCGACGCGCGCCTACGAGTCGGCCTCCAGGATCACGAACGAGGTCTTCCTCGGCGAGTTCGTACGCGGCATGCACCGCTGGGGCTCGACGGTGATGATCATCCTGATCTTCCTCCACATGGGGAGGACGTTCTTCTTCGGTGCGTACAAGTACCCGCGCGAGCTGAACTGGGTGATCGGCGTCGTGCTCGTGGTGCTGACGCTCGTCATGGGCCTCACCGGCTATCTGCTGCCGTTCGACCAGCGCTCCTTCTGGGCGACGGTGGTGGCGGTGAACCTGAACTCGTCCGGCCCGATCGTGGGCCCCTACCTCGCTGACTTCCTGCGGGTGGGCTCGGAGTTCGGCCCGACCACGATCACGCGCTTCTACGCGCTCCACATGCTGGCCGTCCCGGGCCTGATCGCGGCGCTGATCGGCGCCCACCTCTACCTCGTCGCGAAGCTCGGCACCACCGCGCCGCCGTGGCTCAAGGCTGAGAAGAAGGACCTCCTGAGAGAGGAGGTCTGACCGATGGACGCACGCGAGAAGGAGCAGTACCTGCGCGAGTACTCGGTCCTGAAGAGCCAGGGCAAGCCGTTCTTCCCGTACGCCATCGCGAAGGACTCCATCATGGCGTGCGTCACGCTCGCGGTGATCATCCTCATGTCGCTGCTGTTCGGCGCGGAACTCGGTCCGAAGGCCGATCCGACCACCACCACCTACACGCCGCGACCCGAGTGGTACTTCTTCTTCCTGTTCGAGCTGCTGCGCGTGGTGAAGCCTCCGGCGCTGGTCTTCCTCGCAACGATCGGCATCCCGACTGTCTGCCTGGTCCTGCTGCTCGTGCTGCCGTTCATCGACCGCGGCCCCGAGCGGCACCCGCTGCGGCGCCCGATCGCGATGACGGCCGGCATCGCCACCATCGCCGCGATGGCCTATCTCACGATCCTCGGCGCGCTCGCGGGCTCCCCGACCGAGATCGACAAGCCGGCGCCGCCCGGCCTCGAGAAGGGCCAGGAGGTGATGGCGTCGTCCGGCTGCCTCGGCTGCCACAAGGTTGGCGAGAACGGAAACACGCTCGGCCCGAATCTCACGGATGTCGGCGACCGGCTCGGCAAGGACGCGATCGCGCGGACGCTCGTGAACCCCACTCCGCCAATGCCGGCCTACACGCAGATGCAGACCGAGAACCCCGAGCAGTTCGACCAGCTGGTCAAGTACGTCGCCTCGCTGAAGGGCGAGTAGTGCCGGAAGCCTCGTCGGGGACGCTCCCCGACACGCAGGTGCGTGCGATGTTCGACCGCATCGCCCGCGTCTACGACCGGATGAACTCGGTCATGACCGCCGGGATGCACCACCGCTGGCGCGAGCGCGCCGTGGACCTCGCCCGGGTCGGCCCCGGCTCGACGGCGCTCGACGTCGCGACGGGCACCGGCGACCTGGCCGTGGAGCTGGCTCGGCGCGGGGCCGAGGTGACCGGCATGGACTTCGCGCCCGCGATGCTCGCGATAGCGCGCCAGAAGGCGCCCGGCCTCCGCTTCGAGGAGGGCGACGCGCTGAAGCTCGCCCACGCGGACGCCACCTTCGACGCCGCGACGGTCGGGTTCGGGGCGCGCAACTTCGCGGACCTGGATCAGGGACTGCGCGAGCTGACTCGCGTGACGAAGCGCGGCGGCCGCGTCGTCGTGCTGGAGATCACCACGCCCGAGCAGCCGCCGCTCTCGTGGTTCTTCAAGGCCTGGTTCGACAGCGTCGTCCCGGCGCTCGGCCGGGTGGCCGGCGACCCGGATGCCTACACCTACCTCCCGAGCAGCGTGCGGCGCTTCCCAGGGCCGGAGGAGCTCGCCGGCCGGATGGCCGCGGCGGGCCTCGAGGACGTGCGCTGGCTGCTCACGGCGGGCGGAATCATCGCGATCCACGCTGGGACGAAGCCGTGACGGTGAGCAACACGGCCCAGGCCCAGCTGGGCGCCGTCCTCTCCGCGGGCGGTCCCGTGCTCGCCGCTCTGCTCGAGCGAACCGAGGCGCGGCTTGCCGAAGTGGCGCGCGGCCACGGCGACGAGCTCGGCCGCCACGCGGGCGGCACGCTCGCGGCCGGTGGAAAGCGCCTGCGGCCGGTGCTCGTGTTCCTGTGCGGCGGCGAGCCGACCGATCAGCTCGTCGCGGCGGGCGCCGCGGTGGAGCTGCTCCACATGGCGACCCTGGTGCACGACGACGTGCTGGACGGCGCCGAGCTCCGCCGCGGCCGACCGACCGTGTTCTCGAGCGGGGGGCGGAGCGCCGCGACGGCCACCGGCGATCTGCTCTTTTCGCGCGCCTTCGCCGAGCTCGCCGCGACCGGGAGCGCCGCCGCGGTGAGCGCTCTCTCCACGGCTTCGTCCGCGCTCGCGCGCGGGGAGCTGATGCAACGCGCCGACGCCTGGAGCGAGTCCGTGACGCCCGAGCGCTACCGCGAGCGCTGCCGCCTCAAGACGGCAAGCCTGTTCGAGGCGTCGTGCCGGCTCGGCGCCGTCTTCGGCGACCGTCCCGACCTGGCGGACCCATTGGGCGGCTTCGGGGAGCAGCTCGGCGTGGCGTTCCAGATGCTCGACGACGTGCTCGACGTGTCGGGGCCGCCCGAGCGCACCGGCAAGCCGCGCGGCGCCGACCTGTTCGACGGCACGGTGACGCTGCCGCTCATCCTGGCGCGCCAGCGCGATGCATCGCTGACGGGTGCCGTGCGGTGCGTGGAGGAGGCGGCCGCCATCTGCGACCGCATCGCGGCCACCGGGGCGCTCGAGGAGGCGCGCCAGCAGGCGCTCGGCTACGTGGCCGAGGCCAAGCGGGTGCTGGACGGCCTCGACCTCTCGGAGCAGCGCAGGCACGCGCTCCAGCTCGTGGCCGACGGCGTCGTCGAGCGCTACGCGTAGTGCACGAGGCCGGCGCGGAGTCGCCGGCGGAGTGATGCCGTCCGGGCGCGCGGCCTAGAAGTCTTCGGGAAGGATCGCGCCGGCCTGGAGGGCGCCGGCGAAGCGCTCGATCTCGTCGGCCATGTTGGCGCGCACGAGGCGCTTGTAGTCGCGGGCCAGCACGTCGGCGCCGCGGTCCAGCTCCTCGTCGAACAGCTCGACGTTGTCCTGCGTGAAGACACCCTCGCGCGACACGTCGCAGTTCGGGCAGTGGAGCACGACGCTCCAGTTCTCCGGCCCGGCCTCTTCCCACTCGACGGGGTAGACCAGCTCGGACTCGCATTCCACGCACATGTGGAGGTCCTGCTGAGGCTCGACGGGGGCCGTCGGGCGGGCATCCACGACATCGGCGACGCGGCCGTCGTCAGCGAAGTAGACGACCTCGATCGTCTTGCCGCTGGGCAGGGTCACGCGCTTCGTGAAGTGGGTGTTGTCGCCTGTCGGTTCCATCGCTTCCATCCTCTGCCAGCTGTATCGGAAACGGGGCGATGAACTTGAAGAGAAATTCATGGACTTTGCGGATTGACGGCGGGACCGCCCTCGTAGCGCGACTCCGTGGCCTCCGTCTGGCCGTGGTAATGGCTTCCCAGCTCGGCGTGTCCGTAGGGGCGCTCCGCGGGCTGATCGAGCGTCATGAAGGAGAGCTGGGCGATCGGCTTTCCGGGCCAGAGGATGATCGGCACGCGCGTGAGGTTGGTGATCTCGAGCGTGAGCGTGCCGCTGAAGCCGGGGTCCACGAAGCCGGCTGTGGCGTGCACGATCAGGCCCAGCCGTCCCAGGCTCGACTTGCCCTCGATGCGCGCGACGATGTCGTCGGGCAGCTCCACCCACTCGACGGTCGTGCCCAGCACGAACTCGCCCGGGTGGATCACGAAGCTGGCGCTGTCGTCGATCTGCACGTGCTCCGTCAGCCCGGCGGGAGGGTTGGCCAGGTCGATGGCCGGCAGGCGGTGGTTGTGGAAGACCCGGAACGAGGTGCCGAGCTTGAGATCCACGCTCGCGGGCTGGACCATCGCCGGATCCCACGGCCTGATCTTGATCCGGTCCTCCTCCACGAGGCGGCGGATCGTGCCGTCTGACAGGACAGAGCTGATCACGAGGGCATCCTCGCAGCTACTATGGACTGAGCCATGTGGACTCCAGGACCTCTAGAGATAATCGTCATCCTCGTGATCGTGTTGATCGTGTTCGGGCCCAAGCGGCTACCGGATCTCGGTCGCTCGCTCGGCCGCGGGATGCGCGAGTTCAAGGACTCCGTCACCGGCAAGGACAAGGACGAGCTGCCGGAGGGCTCGGCCGACCGCTCAGAGCCGACAGTCACGACGGCAAGCGCCGAGCCTCCCGTCACCACGACGGCCGGCGAGCAGAAGTCCTAGCCGCAGGAGCCGCCTAGGTCGTGCGGCGCATCCGACCGATCTCTCACGAGGACCGGCTCTCGGTCGTCGACCATCTCGACGAGCTGCGCAACCGCCTGATCGTCAGCGCAATCGCGTTCTGCGTCGCTTGGGCGGTCACCGCCTGGCAGAACCACCTCGTCCTCGAGATCGTCAACGCGCCGCTGCCCAACGGGATCGAGCCGATCACGCTGGGCCCGGCCGAGGCCTTCTACACGACCCTCACGAACTCGGCGTACTTCGCGCTGATCATCGCGGCGCCCGTGATCCTGTACCAGCTGTACGCGTTCGTCCTGCCTGCCTTCAGCCCGCAGGAGCGGCGCGTGGCCACCCCGCTTCTGATCATGGTGCCGGTGCTGTTCATCACGGGCGTGGTGTTCTGCTACTTCGTCGTCCTGACCCCGGCGCTCCAGTTTCTCCTCAACTTCAACGCCGACGAGTTCAACACGCAGGTACGTGCGCGCGACTACTACTCGTTCGTCACGCTTCTGATGCTCGCGATGGGGATCGGCTTCCAGATCCCCGTGGGCGTGCTCGCGGCCTGCAAGCTCGGCATTACGAATGCTCAGAAGCTGCGCAAGAGCCGCCGCTACGCGATCGTGGGGATCGTGGTTCTGGCCTCGCTCCTCCCGACACTCGACCCGCTCACGCTGGTGCTCGAGGCGATCCCGCTGTACGCCCTCTACGAGCTCAGCATTCTGCTGGCGGCCCGCTTCGGCCGGCCCGCCTACGACGTGAGCGACGAGCCCGCCACGGAGGGGCTGTAGCTAGCCTAGGGCGTCGATGCTGTTCGACCTGAGAGGTCGCCGCCGTAGGGCGGTGCAGGTGACCTACCTGATGCTGGCGCTGCTCATGGGCGGCGGTCTCGTGCTGTTCGGAATCGGCGGCGACGTCTCCGGCGGTCTCGTCGACGCCTTCAGGGGCGGCGGCGGGCCCAGCGGCGACAGCGCGCTCCGGGACCGGATCGAGAAGCGGGAAGAGCGGCTCGCCGCCAACCCGAAGAACGAGCAGATCCTCCAGAACCTCGTGCGCGACTACTACTCGCTCGCGACCAGCCAGCGGCCGAGCGGGAGCACCGGCTTCCCGCCCGAGGCGAAGGACGAGCTGCAGAAGGCGGGCGCCTACTGGAAGCGCTACGCCGCGGCGACCGACAACCCGAGCCCCGACACCGCCGGCTTCGCCCTCCAGGTATTCGGCGAGCAGGCGCTCAACAAGCCGAAGGATGCGGCGCAGGCGGCGGCGATCCTCGCGGAGGCCGCGAACGACACGCCGTCCTATCTGAGGCTGGTGTCATACGCTGCGCTCGCAGGGGACGAACGAACGGCCGATCTGGCCGCTCAGAAGGCGGTCGACCTGGCCCCGAAGGACCAGCGCAAGCTGATCAAGAAGCAAGCCGAAGCGCTCAAGAAGCCGCCCACCACGCAGCAACCTGGCGGCTGACGTACCCTAAGCCACGCAAACGGCCCTCCCGGGACAAGGACTAGGCGGGGAGAACCTGTGAATTTCCACATCCAAGACGAAGCCGTAGACGATTCGACCCATGTGATCGAGCTCGGCGGCGAGGTCGACCTCTACACCGCCCCTGAGTTCAAGGAGCGCATGGTCGAGTTGATCGAGTCGGGCAAGAAGAAGATCGTGGTGGACCTCTCGAAGGCCACCTTCATCGACTCGACCACGCTCGGCGTGCTCGTGGGCGGCGTGAAGCGCCTGCGTCCGGCCGGCGGATCGCTCGCGCTGGTGTGCACGGACGAGAACATCACGAAGATCTTCGAGATCACCGGCCTCGACCGGGTCTTCCCAATTCACGGCTCCCGCGAGGAGGCCCTGGAGGCAGTCAGCTCGGATTCGACTGACTAAACTCGGCCACGCGGGCCGTTAGCTCAATTGGCAGAGCAGGAGACTCTTAATCTCAAGGTTGAAGGTTCGATTCCTTCACGGCCCACTCGGGGACTGGCACGTAGGCCTGGGAAGTCTGCCGGATCCCACCGGGCGCCGAGCTAACCCCGCTATCGGCAGGGCTGCGGGCGTTTGGCCGGGGCCTGGCTGCCGTGACCGCCGCCGCGCATGATCTCCGGTTGTTCTGGAGTGGACAGGAATTGTCGAGTGTGCGATGCTGCTCTCTGCGTGGTTGTCGCTAGCTCACTAGGGGCGGTGCTGTGAAACGAGGAATCTGCATGCGCGGTTCATCTCGTCAGCAACTTGGGCTGTGCGCGCTCGTAGCTCTGCTGCTCATGGGTATGGCGAGCGCCTCTCACTCGCAGTCGTATAGCGCCGAAGCACACATGATCAACTTCGGGTGCGAAGGAACTTCCCAGACGCCCGGGACGTGCGGCGACGATCACTATTACTGCACGCTCATCGTCTCAGAGGGTTGCTGGTATGACGGCGACACGAATGGCTGCTCTCCATCTAGCTGCTGGACAAACCACAGCTACACCTACCAGAGTGCCCTGAACGACAATACGGGCCACAACGACGTCGTCGTTGTTATCTGCGGGGACGCCGGCTGTCCGGTCCAGAGCGGAGACAACTTCGTGCGAATGTGCATTCATCACCACGCAAACTGGGTCAACGACCTGGACTGCGATGACCAGGATGGGTATACGAGGCAAGCTCGCACAATTCGGGGCGGCCCAAGTTCGGGAGTTCAACACGGCTCGCCTTGGTGGTAGGAGAGGAGCCATTGCTGCCATGACGCATCCACCACTATCTAGACGCGCGCGACTCGCGCTCGCCGGCGCCGCCGGGACTGCCGTGGTGGCGATTGCGCTGGTGGCTGGGTCGACTGGAGTGGCCGATGAAGGCAAAGCGATCGCGGGAAGCGCAACCGACGCCACGCCCCCACCCGTGGCGTCCGTGCTCGGCGTCTTTCGCGTCCCCGCCGTCCCCGCCGACACAATGCCCGGCGATACCGCCGAAGCGCTGAAGCAGTCCGGGGACGCACAGCCGGGTGAGGATCCGTCCGAATCGCGCCGAATCGATCTCGGTGGTCGACCGGTTTACCTATGGAAGATGCACGGTGGCGTCTGCTTCACATCTCCAGGCGGAGACGGTTGCGTGCCGATACAGCACATCGTGCAGCGGGGTATCAGCCTCAGCGTAAGTGGGGAGCTTCGACGAAGCGACATGACGTATGAGCATGCGACTCTGTTCGGAATCGTGCATGACGGTGTCGATGTCGTTCGCGTGGCCAAGGCTGACGGTTCGGAGATTGAGGTGCCCGTCAAGGAGAATGTGTTTGCCGTGCAGCTGGAGGATGTTCCGGCTGCGGTGAGGTGGGATGACGCCGACGGGCCGCACCGGGAGCCCGCTCCTGGACAACTCTCGCCCGAGCAGCGCAGCCAGCTTTTGCAAGTCCCTCAGAGCCAATAGATCGCCCCAGGCTTCAGGACGGAAGGCGGCGCGGGCGGGCTTTGACAGCGACGCTCCAGGACTTGCCAAAAGCTATGCGGCCATGGCTGAGCTTCGGCGGTAGCTCAGGTCGACGCCGGGTCAACACACGGTCCGCAGACAGCCGCAAACGATCACGGCCAGAAACGTTGAAGGTTCGATTCCTTCACGGCCCATTTAGCTACGGCGCGCCTAGCGACGCCCGGCACGAAAGCCGGCGTACCAGACGACCACGCCGAGCGCCGTGGCGAAGACGAGCGCCGCGATCGTCACCTTCAGGGCGAGCGGCGGGCTTTCCACGAGGCTAAGGACGAGGGCGCCGAAGCTGGTGGCGAGGCCGAGCGCTCCGGTGAGCATTGGGCCGAGCTTGGGTCCGTCGCTGGGGGTCATCTGCGGCTCCTGGCGGGTTCATCGAAACCTTGCGCCATCTGAGGCAGGCGCCGACCCTCCACGACCTCGCCGATCCGCAGCTGGCGACAATGGAAGCCGGCGTCCTGCAACTCCTTGGTCAGCTGGTCCCCCTGCATCTTCGACGTCCCGCGCGCGAGCGCGATCAGCCACTCGCCGTCACCGCCCCACTCCGCGGCCCATGAGATCAGGGTGCTGAGGTGCCGCTGACCGAGCACCGCGTAGAGCGCGCCGACCTCGGGGGCGCGGAGCTCGAGCATCCGCTGCTCCGAGCTCACCATGCCCGGCGGTTGCGCGTCTGTCACCGCCTCCTCGAGCGCGTCCGCGTAGCGCTCGTCGAGCCAGTACTCCGTGCCTCGCGTGGGCTCGGCGTCGCCGGCTTGGAGGATGCCCTCGGCGTGCATCTGGCGGACCACCCGCTGGATGTCGCCGCTTCGCCTTCCGACGGCCTTCGCGGTTTCGTAGAGCGTGCGGCTGCGTCCGTTGAGAGCGATACCGATATCGCGTCTCAGACCACGGAAGTCCCTCGTTGCCATGGGCAACGCATTGTTGCGCAGAATGGGGTTGCTAGCAACCCCATCGGACGGAACATTCGACGGGCAACCGGACAGCCCTGCAACCGATCGGTCGCAATCCGGTTGCGACCAACCATTCGCAACGCCGAACCGGGCACCATTGAGCCGCCTCTGCGAAGATAGCCGCCCATGTCCGACCAGCTGGCCGCTCCCACCACCACCGCTGAGCTCGCGTCCCTCGACGGGCGCGTCATGCCGTCGAGCGAGGCCACCATTCCCGCGACGGATGACGGGCTCCTGCGCGGCGACGGCGCGTTCGAGGTCATCCGGATCTACGACGGGCGTGCCTTCGCGCTCGCGGATCACCTGGACCGGCTCGAGCGTTCGGCGGCGAACCTTCGCCTCGCGGATGTGCCACGAAGCGAGCTGGAGAGCGAAATTCCCGAGCTGCTCGCGGAGCGCGGCGGCGCCGAGTTCGACGGCCTGCTGCGCGTCGTCCTGACGCGCGGCGGGCACCGTCTGCTGCTCACCGAGCCGCTGCCGCACACGCCGGAGCGGATTCGCCTCGGCGTGGTCGAGTACGCGCCCACCCGGGTCCTCGACGGCGTCAAATCGCTGTCCTATGGGGCCAACATGCTGTGCGGGCGCCTGGCGCGTGAGCGCGGCTTCGACGAGGCCCTGCTCGTGACCCCGCACGGGCGGGTGCTGGAGGCGCCCACATCCTCGCTGTTCTGGGTCGACGCGCAGGGCATGATCCTGACGCCGCCGCTGAGCGAGCACATCCTCGCCTCGATCACCCGCCAGCGCGTGATGGAGGTCGCTGACGTGGAGGAGCGCCCCTGCACGATGGACGACCTGCGCGCCGCGAGTGAGGCCTTCCTCGCCTCGACGACGCGCGAGGCGCAGTCGATCGCGGCGGTCGAGGAGCTCGAGCTTCCTGACGGCGAGCGCACGCGCGAGGTCCGCACGGCGCTGCGGCAGCGCATCGAAGAGGAGCTGTCGGCCGGCTGATCGTCACGGTCATTGGCAATCGCCCGCAGTTCGTCAAGGCGGCTGCGGTGTCTCGCGCGCTGCGCGAGCGGTGCGACGAGCTGATCGTTCACACCGGCCAGCACTACGACGACGATCTCTCGCGCATCTTCTTCGAGGAGCTCGGCGTCCCCGCGCCGGGGCGCGAGCTGAACGCCGGTGGCGGGACCAACACCGCCCAGACGGCGCGCATCCTGGCGGCGCTCGAGCCCGTGCTCGCGGAGCTTCGGCCCGAGCTGGTGCTCGTCTACGGCGATACGAACTCCACGCTTGCGGGGGCACTGGCGGCGTCGCAGGCGGGCATCCCGGTGGGCCACGTCGAGGCGGGCATGCGCTCCTTCGACCGCTCCATGCCCGAGGAGCTGAACCGCGTGCTGACCGACCACGCGAGCGACCTGTTGCTGTGCTCGACGGAGACGGCCGTGCGGAACCTGGAGCGCGAGGCCGTCGCGGGCGAGATCGAGCTCGTGGGCGACGTGATGGCCGACGTGTCGCTCGCCTTCCGCGACATCGCGGAGGAGCGCTCGGGCGTGCTCGAGGAGCTGGGCGTCGAGCCGGGCTCCTACCTCGTGGTGACCGCCCACCGCGCTGGCAACGTGGACCGCCGCGACCGGCTCGAGCAGCTCACAGAGCTGCTGGCCGGGCTGCCGGCGCCCGCGATCTTCCCCGTGCACCCGCGCACGCGCGCGCGGCTCGAGGAGGCGGGACTCACCGAGCGCCTGGGCGAGCACGTCCGGCTGGTGGCGCCGCTCGGCTACCTCGACTTCATGAAGCTCGCGCGGCACGCCCGCGCGGTGCTCACAGACTCCGGCGGGGTGCAGAAGGAGGCGTACCTGCTCGGCGTGCCGTGCATCACCCTGCGCGACACGACGGAATGGGTCGAGACCGTCGAGAGCGGCTGGAACGTCCTGGTGGACCTCGACCCCGCCGCGGCGCTAGCGGCGCTCGACCGCGAGCCACCCTCGGAGCGACCGGAGCTGTACGGCGGCGGCCACGCCGCCGAGCGCGTTTGCGGGGTGCTGGCCGCTTACACTCAGCGGCTATGAGGATCGGAGTCGTCGGCCTCGGCTACGTCGGTTTGCCGCTCGCCATCGCGTTCTGCGAGGCGGGTCACAACGTGACGGCCGTGGACACGGATGCGCGTGTCGTCGAGGGCCTGTCCGCGGGCCGCTCGCACATCGGCGACGTGTCCGACGAGGCGCTCCAGGCCGTCTCCGGGCGCCTCTCGCCGACCACGCGCTACGCCGATCTGACGAAGGCCGACGCGATCGTCGTCGCCGTCCCCACGCCGCTCACGCGCAACCGCGAGCCCGACCTCCAGCCGCTGATCGCCGCCGGCACCGCGCTGGCGGGCGTCCTTCAGGAGGGCCAGCTCGTGGTGCTCGAGTCCACCACCTACCCGGGCACCACGCGCGACCAGTTCGTTCCACTGCTCGAGGAGTCCGGCCTGGCCGGCGGTCGCGACTTCTACGCGGCGTTCTCCCCGGAGCGCATCGACCCGGGCCGCACCGACTACACGCTCCGCAACACGCCGAAGGTGGTCGGCGGGCTGACGGACGACTGCCGCCGTCGCGCCGTGGCGCTCTACCGCGAGGTCTGCGACGAGATCGTGGAGGTCTCGACGCCGGAGGCCGCGGAGTTGACCAAGC
>JAXDIL010000094.1:0-18078 GCA_034664005.1 Thermoleophilaceae bacterium
GGCGGATCTGACCCCTCACGCGTCCCGTGGCGGCACGCGCGCATTGCGGGCCGCACCGGCACTGGCAGCCACCACGAGCACGATCGCGACGAGCTCGCGGGCGGCAAGGTCCTCGTCGAGCACGATGAACCCGGCGAGGGCGGCCATGGCCGGCTCCAGGCTCATGAGCACGCCGAAGACGCCCGCCGGCATCCGCCGGAGCGCCTCCATCTCGAGCGTGTAGGGAATCGCCGAGGACATGATCGCCACGGCGAGGCCGGCGAGCAGCACTCCCGGTCCGAGCAGGTCGGCGCCCCCCTCCGCCACGCCGACGGGCGCGAGCATCACCGCGCCGGCAGCCATCGCGAGCGTCAGCCCCTGTCCGCCCTCGGACTCCCGTCCGATGCGGGCGGCCAACAGGATGTAGGCGGCCCAGAAGCCGCCAGCCAGCAGGGCAAGCCCGACGCCGAGCGTGTCGAGGTCCGCGGTGCCGAAGTCGGCCAGCAGGACGATGCCCGCCGCCGCGAGCACCACCCAGACCAGGTCGAGCGCCCGGCGTGAGCCCGCGATCGCCACGCCCAGCGGCCCGACGAACTCGAACGTCACGGCGATCCCGAGCGGGATCCGCTCGAGCGCCTCGTAGAAGATGAGGTTCATGGCCGCGAGCGAGAACCCGAACAGGATGAGCAGCCGCCAGTCGGCGCGGGAGCGTCCGCCCAGCGCCGGGCGCCAGACGGCCGCGAGCACGATCGCCGCGAACAGGACGCGCAGGAAGACGGTGCCCCCCGCGCCGATCTCGTCGAACAGCGATTTGGCGATCGCCGCACCGAATTGGACCGACGCGACGGCGACCAACACCAGCAGCGTCGGCGGTATACGGTCGGCCCGAGACATGGCGGTGCACCGTACAGCGGCACGCGAGCAGACCTACGAGGAGCTCGAGCGGATCTTCGCGGGCGTGGACGCCCCCTTCGCGTTCGTAGATCTCGACGCGATGTGGTCGAACGCGGCCGAGATGCTGGCGCGCGCAGGCGGCACACCGATCCGCGTGGCGAGCAAGTCGGTGCGCTGCAGGCCGCTGCTCGAGACCATCCTCGAGCACGACCCGGGCTTCCGCGGCCTGATGACGTTCACGCTGCCGGAGTCGCTGTGGCTCCACGAGCACGGCTTCGACGACCTGCTGCTCGCCTATCCGACGACCGACCGCGGCGCGCTCGCCGAGCTCGGCCGTCTGGACGCCGAGGGCGCGCCGATCCTGATGGTGGACTCGGTCGAGCAGCTCGACCTGATCGAGGACGCCGTCGGGCGGTCCGCGCGGCCGGTCAGGGTCTGCATCGAGCTCGACATGGGCTGGTGGCCACTCGGAGGCAGGATCAAGATCGGCGTGAAGCGCTCGCCCGTGCGAACGCCCGAGCAGGCGCAGGCGCTCGCGCGCGAGATCGTGCGCCGGCCGGGGCTCGAGCTGGCGGGGCTGATGGGCTACGAGGCGCACATCGCGGGGCTCGGCGACCAGGGCGGCGCGCGCGCCGCCGCGATCCGCTTCGTCAAGCGGCGCTCGGTTGCCGAGATCGCCGAGCGGCGTGCGGCGGCGGTGGAGGCTGTGCGTGCGGTGGCGCCGGTGCCGATCGTGAACGGCGGCGGCACCGGGAGCATCCACACGACGCGGCGCGAGGACGTGGTCACCGAGATCGCCGCGGGCTCCGGCTTCTACGCCCCCACCCTGTTCGACCGCTACGGGGGCTTTTCGCTGACCCCGGCGGCGATGTTCGCCCTGCCGGTGGTCCGCAAGCCGAGCCCGTCGGTCGCCACCCTGCTCGGGGGCGGCTACCCGGCATCAGGGGCCGCGGGACGCGATCGGCTGCCGACACCGCAGCTACCGCGCGGACTCCGTGTTGACCCGCTCGAAGGGGCAGGTGAGGTGCAGACGCCCGTGCTGGGATCTGCCGCCGCTAGCCTGCGAATAGGCGCGAACGTCTATTTGCGCCATGCGAAGGCTGGGGAGCTGTGCGAGCGTTTCAACACTCTGTATCTGGTGCGCGGCGGCGAGATCGTCGACGAGCTGCCGACCTACCGCGGCGAAGGGCGCGGCGAGCTGTAGCGACCGCGTTCGCGGTGGCGCTGGCTGCCCTCGCGCTCGCAGCCCCCGCGCTCGCGCGCCCGAACATCGTCGTGGTCATGACCGACGACCAGACCGCCGCCTCGCTGTCGACGATGCAGCACGTCGACGGCCTCCTGGCGAGCGAGGGCACGAAGTTCGACCGGATGATCGACAGCTTTCCGCTCTGCTGCCCGTCGCGCGCGACGTTCTTGACGGGCCAGTACGCGCACAACCACGGCGTGCTGCACAACAGCGGCCCCTTCGGCGGCTTCCTCGCGCTGGACCACACCAACACGCTGCCGGTCTGGCTCCACGCCGCGGGCTACCGCACGATCCACATCGGCCGCTACCTGAACGGCTACGAGTACCGCAACGGGATTCCGGCCGGCTGGACCGACTGGCACGCCTATCCACACTCGTCCGCCTTCAACTACGTGAGCTGGAAGGTGAACGACAACGGCGTTCTGAACAGCTACCCGGACGCGGCCCACCCGGGCGAGCACCAGACCGACTTCACGACCCGGCGCGCCACGGAGTTGATCGACGCCGCCTCGCCGGGCGAGCAGCCGTTCTTCATGTCGCTCTGGTACGTGGCGCCACACCGGGGCGCGCCGCGCGACGCGGACGACCCGCCGAGGCCCGGCACGCCGTCTCCGGCGCCGCGCCACCGCGACGCGTTCGCGGGCGTCCGCATGCCGCGCCACCCGAACTTCAACGAGCGCAACATGTACGACAAGCCGCAGGTGGTGGCGGACCGGCCGCGGCTGTCGCCGGAGCTCGCCGCAGGGGTCGAGGAGAACTGGCGCCAGGAGAACGAGGCGCTCATGGGCGTGGACGAGGGCGTGGCCCAGATCGTCGAGGCGCTCCGCCGCAACGGCGAGCTCGAGAACACGCTGATCGTGTACATGTCCGACAACGGCTTCATGCACGGTGAGCACCGGGCGCTGGCCGAGAAGGTGCTGCCATACGAGGAGTCGATCCGGGTGCCGCTCGTGATGCGCGGACCGGGCATACCGCGTGGTCGGGTCGACCAGCGCCTCGTAGGCAACCTCGACGTGCCCGCCACGATCCTCGACGCCGCCGATGCCGTGTCCGGCCGCGTGCTGGACGGCCGCTCGCTGCTCGAGCTGCTCGCCGATCCCGGCGCGGAGTGGGGCCGCGACATCCTGATCGAGAACGGCAACGGCGCGAACGGCGTGCCCGCCTACCGCGGCATGCGCACCTATCGCTTCAAGTACATCGAGCACCGCACGACGGGCGAGTACGAGCTGTACGACCTGGAGAAGGACCCGTACGAGCTCCAGAGCCTGGACGGGCGCGCGTCGTACGCGCGGGTACAGGCCGACCTCCGCAGCCGACTGCGCCAGCTGGTCTCGTGCGCGGGCGTGGACTGCCTGGCGCGTCCCCACCTCACGCTGTCGGTGCGCTCGGACGGCCGGCGCGTGCGCGGCTGCTTCCGCAAGGACCTGCGCATCGAGGTGCACGGTTCGAAGCGTGCGCGCCTGGTGCACGCGGACGTGATGATCGGCCGCCGCCGGGTCGAGCGCCTGCTGAACATCCCCGCCGCGCGCGGCCGGCGAGGCGGCCCCGTCACGCTCTCCGGGCGCGTCCGCCACCAGCAGATCCACCGCCGCGGCCGCTTCCGCCTGCGCGTGCTCGCGGAGACAGAGGACGGCCGCAAGCTGACGCTGGACCGCGTGCTGCGCCGCTGCGGCTGACCGGCCTCCGATGCGCTCCATGCCCGCGCAGGGATCCGTCCGCCGTTCCGTCGTGCCGCTAGCGCCGTAGGCGGACCTGTATGACACGTCGCGGCGAGTGCTATCCGTTGCCCTCAGTAGCGCACAAGAAGTGTGTGTCGGTCGTCCGCCGCGTGCACATTGGCGTCAAGCACCCGCAATGCATGTGCGAGGCCATCCTTCGCCTTCGGGTCGAAGCTGGCTGCGCCGCCGTGGAAAAAGCGCACAAGCTCACCGACATGCGCCTCGACATCTTCCAGACCGACGTCGGAATCGAGCGGCCTCAGAAACTCCAAGGTGTCACGACGCACCAGGCCGAGCTGCTCCGACAGCTCGGTATCTACCACCGTCACAAGGCCAGTCTCATCCAGATACGCGAGGGCGCTTGTCAGATAGTGGCTCGGCCCTCTGTAACTCGACGGGGGATTGGGAAGCGTCCGCAGAATCGCGTCAATTCTCCTGCTGGCGTTCTTCGGACGGAAAACCCTTTGGGCCTCCACACGCAGCTGGTCCAGTTCGCTCGTAGAAGCCAGGTAAAAGTCGACAGGCATCGCTGATGACCTCGGTCTAAGCTTGCTCCTCAGCCCAGCACGCGGCGCAGGTAGTCGTTCTCGAACCGCCGCTCCGGGTCGAACCGCTCGCGGATCTCCGCGAAGCGCTCCCAGGCCGGGTAGCGCGGGGCCAGGGTGGTGGCCGTCTGGTAGTGGCGCTTGCCCCAGTGGGGCCGGCCGTCGTAGTCGTCCATGATCGCCTCGACCGCGCGGAAGTAGGCCTCGAACTCCATCCCCACGTACTGGTGCACCGCGATGTAGGCGGTCGGGCGCCCGTGGGCCGTGGAGAGCAGGGCGTCGTCCGCCGCCGTCACGCGCAGCTCGATCGGAAAGCCGATCGGCAAGCGGCGGCGCTCGATCAGCGCGAGCACGCGCTCGAGCGCCTCGGCGGCGTGCTCGCGCGGGATGGCGTACTCCATCTCGGTGAAGCGCACGAGCCGCCTGTTCGCGTACACCCGGTGACTGGCGTCGAGGCGCTCCGTGCGGCCCATCAACGAGGCCAGGCGTCGGTTCAACCCCGGGATCGCGCGCGGGAAGGCGCGCCCGGCGCGGCAGAACAGCCCCAGGACGGCGTTCTCGATCACCACGTCACGCGTGAAGGCGGCGGCGCGGCCCGGGGGCTGCGGCGGGCGGTGGGTGCGCTCGGAGCGGAGCGTGAGCGCCCGGCGCGTGTGGGGCATCACGAACGCCTCCCAGTGGTCGTGCGACTCAAACAGCTCGTCGAGCCGCGGCAGGACCTCGTCGAGCGGACGCGGCTCGTCGATGCGGTGAATCGTGAAGGCGGGCACGCAGCGGAGCGTCACGGCGCTGATGGCGCCGAGCGCGCCGAGCCCGACTCGTGCGGCGAGCAGCTCGTCGCCACCACGTAGCTCGCGCAGCTCACCGCTGCCGTCGACGAGACGCATCCCCACCACCTGCGCGGACAGATTCCCGAAGCGCGCACCGGTCCCGTGGGTGGCGGTCGAGATGGCACCGGCCACAGTCTGGGGGTCGACGTCGCCCTGGTTCTCCATCGCGAGGCCGCGCGCGCGGAGCTCCTCACCGAGGTCGCGCAGCGTGATCCCGGCCTCGACGGTCACCTCGTTCCCCTCCACCGCGAGCACGCGGCGCATGCTTCCGAGATCCACCATCACGCCGTCGGTGCAGGCGATGTCCGTGAACGAGTGGCCGGCGCCGGCGACCTTGACCCGGCGGGCGCCCGTCACCACCTGGACCAGCTCGTCCTCGGAGCGGGGCGCCTCGACGCGCTCGGGCGCGCAGCGCTGCTGGCGCGCCCAGTTCGTCCAGGTGGGCAACTAGCCGGAGTGCGCGGCCTGCTCGGCCGCGGCCTCGACCCGATCGGGCTCGGGGGCCCAGTGCGCCTCCGGGTCGATGGGGGTGTCGCGGAGGTAGGCCTCCGCGTCGAGGGCCGCCATACAGCCCGTGCCGGCCGCGGTCACGGCCTGGCGGTAGGTGCGGTCGGTGAGATCGCCCGCGGCGAACACGCCGGGCCGCTTCGTCTTGGTGGAGCGTCCCTCGACGAGCACGTAGCCCTCGTCGTCCAGGTCGAGCTGCCCCTCGACGAGGTGCGAGTTCGGCTGGTGGCCGATCGCCACGAAGGCGCCCGTGATCGGAAGCTCTCTCGTGGAGCCGTCGTCGGTGTTCTCGAGCACGGCGTGGCCGAGCGAGCCGTTCTCACCGGGCTCGAAGCTCTGCACGACGTAGGGCGTGACCAACTCGATGTTGTCGGTGTTGCGGGCGCGCTCGAGCATGATCGCCGAGGCGCGGAACTCCGGCCGCCGGTGCACGACGTTCACCTTGCCCGCGAACTTCGAGAGGAAGGTGGCGTCCTCCATGGCCGTGTCGCCGCCGCCCACCACGATCGTGTCGGCGCCGCGGAAGAAGGCCGCGTCACAGGTGGCGCAGTACGAGACGCCGCGCGCCGACAGCGCCTCCTCGCCCGGCACGCCGAGCTTCTTGGGCTCGGCGCCCATCGCGAGAATCACCGCGCGTGCGCGAATCTGCTCGCCGCCCACGTGCACGACGTGCGTGCCGCCGTCCTCGGAGGCCAGCTCGATCTTCGTGGCGTCGTCCGTGATGAAGCGGGTGCCGAAGCGCTCCGCCTGGTCACGCAGGTCCTGCATCATCTGCGGGCCCATGACGCCCTCCGGGTAGCCCGGGAAGTTCTCCACGTCGGTCGTCTGCTGGAGCAGCCCGCCCCAGGCAAAGCCCTCGATCAGGAGCGGATGAAGGTCCGCGCGCGAGGTGTAGAGCGCGGCGGTATAGCCCGCCGGTCCGCTCCCGACGATGACGACGTCTTCGATGTTCTTGGTCTCTGAGCTCATAGCTTTACTTTCTGAAGTGTAGCCGGTGCCGCGGTCGCCTGACCGCGCTCACGCTCCCATTCGGCCACCGTACTGCGTAGCTGCAGGAAGGCCACGATCCCTGGGGGAATCGGCAGCCAGAACGCGATCACGCGGTAGGTAAGCACGGCCGGGAACACGACCGAGTTGTCGATGCCGAAGATGGCGAAGGCACCGATCATCCCAGCGTCGACGGCGCCCACGCCGCCCGCGGGCGAGGGGATCAGGTTGGCCGCCATGCCGAGGAAGAAGCCCTGGACGAGGACGCCGAACGGCACCTCTCCCCCGAACGCCTTGAAGCTCGCCCAGAGCACACCGATGTTCGCGGCCCAGAACCCGACCGCGCCGGCGACCGCGAGCAGGCCGCGGCGCGGGTGGCGTATGTAGGCGATCGCGGTGCGGGTGCCCATCGCGAGCGTGGCCGGCCCCTTGGCGATCCGCCTCAGGAGGCGCGTGCGCCTGTAGCCGCCCGCGTAGTGCTCGATCCGGCGCTCGAAGTCCTCGGGGATCGCGGCGATCAGCAGGAACAGGAGGATGATGCCGCCAGAGATCGCCGCCGGGACGACCGTGCCGGCCAGCGGATCATCCCCGTGCAGGACCCCCACGCGCAGCAGCACGCCGAAGATCACCAGCGCGACCGTGTAGACGAAGTAGGTGAGCACGAGAAAGGCGACCATCCGGCAGGCCGCGCGCCGGCGCGGGACGCCCGCCTTGCGCAGGGCCCAGTAGGTGAGCACGAGACCGCCGGCCCCGGCGGCCGAGAAGAGCCGCGTGGCCGCGAGCCCCGCCATCGTGATCAGGTACGACGTGCGCAGGTCGAGCCGGCGGTGCACGTCGTCGTCGCGCGTTCCGCCCAGCACGCCACGGAACAGCGCCACGTACGCGCCGAACGCGAGCACGTTGAAGCCGATCGCGATCGCCACCCAGTACCACTTTGCGTCGTCGAGCTTGTTGACGGCCTCGTCGGCGCCCACGATCTTCGGGAACAGCACGTAGATCGCGAACACCAGCAGCAGCACGAGCAGCGCACCCGAGGCCAGCTTGCGGCGGTCGTGCAGCAGCGCCTGGAAGCGCCCGACCTCGAGGTCGTCCCGGGCGTCGTCGGACTCGAACTCGAAGTCCTCGTCGTGGCGGCGGTCGTCCGCCGCCATCAGCCGGCCCGCGGCTCCAGTCGATGCACGGCCGCGGCGACCATCCGAAGCGCCGGCTCCGCACGCGGCGCGACCCGCCAGATCGCCTCGGCGAGCGCGAGGCCGGCCAGGAGATCGATGACGTAGTGCTCGCCGAGGTACACGAGGCCGAACCCGAGCGTCAGCGCATACGCCCAGCCCACCGCAGCGTGACCGCGCCCGACCTGCGAGAGGATCCGCGCTGCCATCACTGATGTGCCGAAATGGAGGGAGGGCATGGCTGCGAAGGGGTTGCCTTGGAGAGAATGGTAAAGCGGCTGCCAGAGGCGCTTCCAGAAACGCTCGCCGGCCTCTTCCATGATGCGCCGCACCGGTTCCATCTTCCCGCTCGCCCCGGCGTACCAGGGCGGCGCGGTCGGCAGGAGCCAGTAGACCACGCAGCCCAGGTCGAAGCAGGCGGCCATCAGCACCGCCGAGCGCGGGAACTGCTCGCGGTGGCGGAGCAGCATGTAGCCGAGCGTGCCGTGCGGCACGAGGAACCAGCTCCAATGCACGGCTGAGAGCCCGTACTCGAGCGGGCCCAGGTGGCCCTCGCGGCCAAGCGCGCGCTGGAGCCTCGTGGTGAGCGGCGTGCCGCACCCGAGCACGCGGTCGCAGCGGATCGGGTAGTCCACGCGCAGTCGCCGGAGCAGCACGTCGGGGTCGTCGTCCGGCATGTCGAAATGCGCGAAGTAGACCCACATCTGGAGGCCGTAGATCGCGGCGTCGCGCACGGGCGTGCGGGGAGCGGCGAGCGCGAGCGCAGCGGGGGCGGGCCATGACAACGCCGACACCACCGCCGGCCGGAGCCGCAGCCGGTGCCGGACGAGGGGTGTGGCGACGCCCACCGCCACCGCGCCCCACGCGAGCGTTCGCAGGGCGCGAGTACTTCGCAAAGCCGGGCCAGCATAACTGCAAGGGCCGCTGCAACGAAGAGGACGCCGCGAGCGAGACGCGAACAGCCCGCGCAGATGACCTCCAAGCGCCTTCTGACGTTCGCGTCCCTGCTCGCCTTCCTGGTTCTGGCCAGCCCGGCCAGCGCCGAGGACTTCGGCGGCGCCCCGGCGCAGCCTCTGCCTCAGGACGCGGTCGGCGGCGGGATCCTCGCGCCGGGCACGCCGGGCGCTTTGGACGACGCGCCGGACGCCGTGGCTGCCGCTGCCGAGGCCCCCGATGCCGACGCCGCGCAGGACGACACTCCCACGACGCCCGGCGGCGAGGAGCAGCCGCCCGGCGGCGAGGACGGCGGCGGGCAGACCCCCGGCGAGGAGGGCGGCGACCCCACCACCTCTCCGGGTGCGGGCGGCGTGGGCGGCGAGTCCACCGGCGGCCTCCCCCGGACCGGCCTCGAGCTGCTGGCGCTGACGATGATCGGACTCGGCCTCTTGCTGGCCGGCGGCGCGCTCTGGCCGACTAGCTCCTGGCCGCCGCCGCGCGGTCGCCTGAGCCGTTCGACGCAGCACCGTTAGACGCCGCCGCGCCTGACGCCTGCGCAGCCTCGGCGGGCACCGACGTGAACTCTGTCGTGCCGTCGATCGGCCCCGGCATCAGCTCGTCCGCGGTCGGGATCTCGATGCCGAGCACCTTCATGCGCCGCCGGAGCGTCCGGTAGGCGAAGCCGTAGATCTGGCGCGAGGTGTAGCCGTACGAGACGTAGTCCGACGGGTCGGTGACGTACGGCGGCGCGAACACGTGGGCCGCCTTCGGCACGAGGTCGAGCACGACCCGCTCCACCGTCGCCCGGTGACGCGCGTCCTCGCGGATGGCGTCGCGCAGGAAGCGCACGCCGAACGCCACGTGGCGGTGCTCGTCGCGCTCGACCAGCCCGAAGCCCTCGCAAAAGCCGGGGTACATCGAGTGCTCGAGCATGTAGTCGCGGATCAGCGTCTGACCCGTCACGGCCAGGAAGCCCTCCACGACCATGTGGTAGATCGCTATGCCCTCGACGAACAGGTCGAGGTCGTCCGGCTTCGCCTGGATCCGCCTCGATACGTCGCGCAGGCCGTCGTCGAACACCTCGCGCCAGGCCGGCAGCAGGATCTGCTCGACCTCGCGCATGCGACCGCGGAAGTCATCGGCCGACAGGCACATCACCTCGGCGCCGAAGCGGTCGAAGAAGGCCGCGTGGCGGGCCTCGTCCACCAGCTGCGTGGCGAGGAAGAGCTCGATCTCGCCCGTCGGGGCGGCCTGGAGGAAGGGCGCGAGGTCGGCCGTCACCCGCTCCTCGCCGACGTAGAAGGAGCCGAGGCTCCAGATCGTCGACTCCTGCGCCTCGCGCGGCGTCGTGACCCACTGCTCCTTGTCGACCGAGAAGTCGAGCTCGGTGGCCTTCCAGTTCTGGCGCTCCCAGAGCGCGTAGAGCTGGCGGTAGTCGAGCAGGCCGTCGCCGTCGTGGTCGCCGCCGCCCGCGTAGAGGTTGGCCCGCTCCGCCTGCAGGAGGCGCTGCTTCGCCTCGCGCGCGCTCTCGTCGTCGTCGGCGCCCTGGGCGCGCGCGATCCAGCGCCCGAGCAGCGTGATCGGGTGGATCTGGCCGGTGATCGTCGTCAGCTGGCTCTGCATGGCGAACGACGGGCTCATCCGCCCCGAGGCCATCTGCTGGTAGGTGTCGATGGAGACGGTCGCGGTGCCGGCCACCTCGCGATCGTCCCGCGTCACCTCGAGGGGCTGGCCGTCACGCACAGTCACGTACCAGCTTCCGCCCCCCTCCCCGGCCACCACATACCTGACCGTGAACGAGTGGCCGCTCGTCCACTCGGGCTCGATGAGATACGGCAGAGAGCGGTACAGGACGTCGGGGTCCAGCGTTCCGCCCGCCTCGACGACATCCGCCATCGAAACCGCTCCCGCCCCCATCCTGCGGAGCTTCAGCGCCTTGCGGCGCTTGCCGCGGATCCGCAGGCGCCCTCGCATCATGAGCCCGAGCGGGCCCGACCTGCCCGTCACGAGCCGCGCGAGCGTGGCGGCGTCGGTCTGGAGCCGGAAGTCGTCGGACTCGGAGGCGCCGTCGCCCTCGGTCACGCGCGCCTCGCCGCCGGCCACCTCGATCCGGTACGCGCCCAGCTCCTCGATCTCGAGCACGTAGGAGAGGTCGCCTGGGATCTTTGACGCCGCCGCGGGCAGCGTCATCAGGATCAGGCGCGCGGCGAGCTCGGGATCGTCCGCAGCGATGCGGTTCAGCGCGGCGCGCTGGCGGTCGGCCTGGGTCTTCACTGTGCCTTCTCCATGATCCGTACCTCCACTGGTGCCCTGTCGGCGAAAGTGCGCGCGTCGTGCTCCGTGCCGATGTGCGAGCCCCAGTGCATGGGGACCGCGACTCGCGGCTGGATGCGGCGGGCCGCCTCGGCTGCCTCCTGCGCGGTCATCACGTACACACCGCTCACCGGCAGCAGTGCCACGTCGACCCCGGTGACGCTGTCCATCTCGGGAATCACGTCGGTGTCGCCGGAATGGTAAAGGCGCTCCCCGCCGACATTGAGGTCGTATCCCACCCATCCCGCATCACGCGGATGAAACGGCTGTCCGTCCGCATTCCGCTTCGACGTGTTGTAGGCGGCCACCGCCCCCACGTGGAGACCGCGCACGAGCTCGTCGTCAAGCATCTCCCCCGGTCCGATGCGGTGCACCTGCCCGCCGACCCGCTCGGCGACCGCCGCCGGCCCGACGAGCCGCGTGTCCCGCTTCGACAGCCGCTCCACGTCCTGCGGCGAGAAATGGTCGTAGTGACCGTGCGTGATGAGGATCAGGTCGGCCTGGGGCGCGCCCTCGGCCACCCGGTAGGGGTCGATGTAGACGACCGAGCGCCCCACGGTCAGGCGAAACGCGGCGTGGCCGAGCCATTCGATCGAGTCCAGAAGCACGGGCACCGAAGAGTAGGCACCCGAAATCGGTCAACAGTCCTGCCTAGTAGTCGTATACGAACGGCTATCCAGGATTGTCGCCCTACGCCTCGGCCGGCACGCGGTCCGCGGACAGGCTGCGCGCCATCCGCACCGCGGTGCCGCGGCCGTTGTGCGTCAGCTCCACCGTGTCCATCAGGGCCTGCATCAGCGGCAGGCCGTTGCCGCGGTAGCGCGCGGTGCCGTCGGCGCGCTCGATCCAGCGGCCCTTGTCGCGCACGGTCAGGACCACGCGGCCCTCGTCGAGCTCGGCGTCCACCCAGAGCTGCTGGCCGGCGCCGAAGGAGTAGCCGTGCTCGATCGCATTCGAGCAGGCCTCGTGGCACGCCATCTGGATCACCTCGACCACCTCGCCGCTCGCTCCGGCCTCGCGCAGCCAGCCGCCGAGGTCCCGGCGCATCTTGGTGAGCTCCGTCGGATCGGACGGGATCTCCAGGTGTAGCGGCGGCGGCGCCACCGGCAGCGCGCGAAGGGCCAGCACCGCGATGTCGTCGTTGGCAGGGTGGATGGCGAGCATGGCGTCCACGAGCCGGTCGCATAGCTCGTCCGGGTGGCACGCGTCCTGCGAGGCGGCGAGCCGGAGCGCGTCGAGGCCGTTGTCGATCGACACGCCGCGCTCCTCGACCAGGCCGTCCGTGTAGAGCACGATCGTCGAACCGGGGTCGAGCTGCACCGTCACCTCGGCGTGCTCCGGGCTCTCGAAGACGCCGAGCGGCGGGTTCGGGGCGGTATCCAGGTAGTCCGCCTCGCCCTCGGGGCTGATAGCGAGCGGCGGCACGTGCCCGGCGCTCGCGAAGCGCGCGGTGCCGTGGTCGGGCTCCATCACGAGGTAGAGGAGCGTGGCCATCTGACCGCCCTCGAGGCTGCGGACCACGCGGTCGAGCCGGTCGAGGACCCCGGCCGGCGAGTGGCCCTCCAGCGCGTAGGCGCGCATCGCGTGCCGGAGCTGCCCCATCAGCGCGGCGGCGCCGATGCCGTGGCCGACCACGTCGCCCATCGCGATGCCCACGCGGCCGCCCTCGAGCGGGATCGCGTCGTACCAGTCGCCGCCCACGTCGGCGCCACCCGGCATGTAGCGAGCCGCGATCTGGATGCCGTCGAGCTGAGGCAGCCGGTCCGGCAGGAGGCTCCGCTGGAGCATCTCCACGTTCGAGAGCTCGCGCTCGTACGCGCGCGCGTGCTCGATGGCGAGCCCGGCGCGGTCGGCCATCAGCACGAGCAGGCTCTCGTCCTCGAGCGTGAAGCGGCGCGCCGCGCAGGCGCCCACCTCGACCACGCCCGCGAGCCGACCCTTCACGAACAGCGGCGACGCCATCAGCGACGCCACGCCCGCTGACTCCAGGTCCGGGTCGAAGGCCCCGCCCTGCGGCAGCTCGTGGATCGTGACCGGCACGGCGCGCTCCACCACCTGCTCGAGCGCGCTGCCCAGCTCCACCGGCGCGCCGGACTGGGCCTCGAAGCCAGCGACAGCGCCGACCATGAAGCGCCCCTCGTCGTCGTGGTCGCGCAGCAGGATGCGGACCACATCGGCGCCGAACGCGTCGCCCAGGCGCCGGACCAGCTCGTCGAGCAGGTCGTCCAGCTCGAGATGCGTCAGCGCCGCCTCGGTGACCCGCTGGAGCTTGCCGATCGTCTGGACCACGGCCTCGGCCTCGGTCCGCGCCGCCCGCTCGGCCTCGGCGAGTCGCTGCTCGGTCACGTCCACGACCTGCCAGATGTAGCCCTGCGGGCGATCGTTGCTGTCGGCTGTCAGCGAGACGCTGACGACCGCGTGCACGACCTCGCCGTCGTTTCGCATGAAGCGCTTCTCGGACTGGTCGAACAGCGGCCGGTCGTCCAGGAGGCGGCGCACAGCGTCGCGCTCGTTCTCGCGGTCGGCCGGGTGGACCAGGTCCCAGAGCGGCTGGCGCAGCAGCTGCGTCTCCGTGCGCCCCAGCAGCTCGCAGAGCGCGCCGTTCACCTCGAGCCAGCGCCCGTGGACGGTGCTGAGGCCCATGCCGATCGGCGCGCCCTCGAACGCGGCGCGGAAACGCTCCTCGGACGCGCGCAGCTCCGCACTCTTGTGCTGCAGCTCCAGCAGCATCGCCACCTTGGAGCGCAGCATGTCCGGGTCGACCGGCTTCAGCATGTAGTCGACGGCGCCCGCCGAGTAGCCGCGCGTGACCTGCTCCGCGTCCGCGTCGCCCGCCGTGAGGAAGATCACGGCCGTGTCCTCGTGCCGCTCGCGGCGCTTGATCAGCTCGACCGTCTGGAAGCCGTCGAGCCCCGGCATCCGCACGTCCATGACGATCACCGCGAAGTCATCGTGGAGGAGGTGCTTGAGCGCCTCCTCGCCGGACGGCGCGGTGACCACCTCGCGGCCGAGCGGCTCCAGCACCGTGCGGAGCGCCACCAGGCTCTCGGGCTGGTCGTCGACGACAAGTATGGCGCCGCTTACCGGTATAGCCACACCCTCATGAGCGAGAGAAGCTGGTCCACGTCGACCGGCTTCGTGATGTAGTCGGACGCGCCCGAGGCGATGCTCTTCTCGCGGTCGCCCTTCATCGCCTTGGCGGTGAGCGCGACGATCGGAAGCCGCTGGAACTCGGGCATCTCGCGCACCGCGCGAGTGGCCTCGTAGCCATCCATCTCGGGCATCATGATGTCCATCAGGACGAGCGCCACGTCGGGGTTCGACTTGAGCGCGTCGATGCCCTCGCGGCCGTTCTCCGCGAACACGACCTCCATCCCGCGGCGCTCGAAGACGCTCGTCAGCGCGAACACGTTGCGCACGTCGTCGTCCACGATCAGCACCTTCTTGCCCTCGAACACGGCGTCCGCCATGTGCAGCCGCTCGAGCATCTGGCGCTTGTCGGCGGGCAGCCGCGCCTCCACGCGGTGCAGGTACAGGGAGGTCTCGTCGAGCAGCCGCTCCGGTGAGCGCACGTCCTTCACGACGATCGCCTCGGCGTAGCGCTTCAGACGCGCCTCGTCCTTCGGCGACAGCTCCCTGCGGCTGTGCACCAGCACGGGCAGGTCATGGAAGCGCTTCGCGCGCCGGATCCGGTCGAGCACGCCGAAACCGCTGCCGTCCTCGAGCTCGAGCGCCAGCACCACGCAGTCGAAGGTGCTCTCGTCGAGCCGCGCGAGCGCCTCGACGCGCGAGGCCACGCCGACCACCTCGACGTCCGGGCCGCCGATGAGGTCGCCAAGCGCCTCGCGCTCGCGCTCGTCGGCCTCCACGACCAGCACCGACCTCGAGGGCCGGTCGAGGAAGCCCGCGAGCAGCCCGAACACCTCCTCGAGCAGCTCTGGCGTGGCCGGCTCGGTGAGGCTGCCGAGCGCACCGGCGTGGCGCAGGTCGCGCTCCCCGTCCTCGCCGCCCAGCACGTACACGGGCAGGTGGCGCGTCTCCGGGTGGCGCTTCAGGTGGTCGAGCACGGCCTCGCCGTTCAGCTGAGGCAGGTTCCGGCTCACGATCACCGCGTCCGGCATGAACTCATGCACGAGCGCGAGCCCCGCGTCGCCGCGCAGCGCCAGCAGGCACCTGAAGCCCTGGTCGTGTGCGCCCTTCACGGCGCTTCGGGCGAGCGCGCGATCCTCCGTCATCACGAGCACGACGCGCTCGCCGGCGGGCAGGTCGGCGCGGTCGTCCGTGAGCGTCTCCGGCAGCGAGGGGCTCTCGACACGCCGGCGCGCTCTCTTGGCAGCGGGCGCCAGCGGCGCCTGCTCCTCCTCCACCGGGGCCGGCGCCGGAAGCGGCGCGCTGCTCGGCAGGTAGAGGGTGAAGGTCGAGCCCTCCCCCTCCTTGCTGTCCACCTGGATCTCGCCGCCGAGCAGCCGCGCGATCTCGCGGCTGATCGACAGGCCGAGGCCGGTGCCGCCGAAGCGGCGGCTGATCGAGCCCTCCGCCTGCTGGAACGCCTCGAAGATCAGGCGCAGCTTGTCCGGCGGGATGCCGATCCCCGTGTCCACCACGGAGAAGGCCACGACGCTCTCGGAACGGGCCAGCGCGTCGGTCCCGAAGTGGGCGTCCGCGGGGGCGCGCCCGATGACGAGCTTGACCGAGCCGGACTCGGTGAACTTGAACGCGTTGGAGAGCAGGTTCTTCAGCACCTGCTGGAGACGCTGCTCATCGGTCGAGATCTGCTCGGGCGCGTCGGGCGCCAGCTCGATCGAGAAGTCGAGACCCTTCTCGCCCGCGACCGGGGCGAACGAGCGGTCCACGAACTCGCGCACGGACCGGAGCTCGGTGCGCCCGGCGTGCACGTCCATCTTGCCCGCCTCGACCTTGGACAGGTCGAGGATGTCGTTGATCAGCGCGAGCAGGTCCGAGCCCGCGTTGTGGATCGTGGCCGCCGCGTCGACCTGCTTCGCGGTGAGGTTCCCGCTCTCGTTCGCCGAGAGCACCTTCGAGAGGATCAGGAGCGAGTTGAGCGGCGTCCGCAGCTCGTGCGACATGTTCGCCAGGAACTCGGACTTGTACTTCGAGCTGAGCGCGAGCTGCTCCGCCTTCTCCTCGAGCGAGCTGCGGGCCAGCTCGATCTCGCGGTTCTTGATCTCGATGTCGCGGTTCTGGCGCTCGAGCTGCTCCGCCTTCTCCTGCAGCTCCTCGTTCGTGGCCTGCAGCTCCATCTGCTGGCGCTGCATGGCCTCCGACTGCTGCTGCAGCTCCTGCGACTGGGACTGGGACTGCTGGAGCAGCTCCTCGGTCCGGACGTTGGCGATGATCGTCGAGAGAACGACCCCGATCGTCTCCGTGAGCTGGTCGAGGAACTGGAGGATCACCTCGCTGAAGGGCGTGAACGAGGCCAGCTCGATCACGGCCAGCACCTGCTCCTCGAACAGGACCGGGATCACGATGATGTCGCGCGGCGCCGACTTGCCGAGGCCGGACGCGATCTGCACGTAGTCCGCGGGCGGATCGGCGATCCGGATCGGCTTGCGCTCGTGCGCGGCCTGGCCCACCAGTCCGTCGCCCGGGCCGAAGCGCGGGATCTCGCCGTTCTTCTTCGAGTAGCCGTAGCTCGCCAGCAGCATCAGCTCGTAGCGGTCGCCCTGCTCGTCGTGATCGGCGAAGAAGAACGCGCCGTGCTGGGCGCCGACCGCCGGCGAGAGCTCGGACATGATCAGCTGCGAGACGGTCTCGAGGTTCCGCTGGCCCTGCATGAGGCCGGAGATGCGGGCGAGGTTCGTCTTCAGCCAGTCCTGCTCCTCGTTCTGGCGAGTGGTCTCGCGCAGGTTGGCGATCATCTGGTTGATGTTGTCCGAGAGGTCCGCGACCTCTCCGCTGGCCTCGACCTCGATCGCCCGCGTCAGGTCGCCCTGCGTCACGGCGGTGGACACCTCCGCGATCGCGCGCACCTGAGTCGTCAGGTTCGAGGCGAGCTGGTTCACGTTCTCGGTGAGCCCGCGCCATGTTCCGGACACGCCCTCCACCTGCGCCTGCCCGCCCAGCTTGCCCTCGGTCCCGACCTCCTTGGCGACTCGGGTGACCTCGTCGGCGAACGACGAGAGCTGGTCGACCATCGTGTTCAGCGTCTCCTTGAGCTCGAGGATCTCGCCCTTGGCGTCGACCGTGATCTTCTGGGTCAGGTCGCCGCGCGCCACGGCCTGCGCGACCTGGGAGATGTTGCGGACCTGGTCGGTGAGGTTCGAGGCCATCGAGTTCACGTTCTCCGTGAGCCCGCGCCACGTGCCGGACACGCCGGCCACCTCGGCCTGGCCGCCGAGCTTGCCCTCGGTGCCGACCTCCTTAGCCACTCGCGTGACCTCCGCGGCGAACGAGTTGAGCTGGTCGACCATCGTGTTGATGGTCTCCTTCAGCTCCTCGATCTCGCCCTTGGCGTCGACGGTGATCTTCTTCGACAGGTCGCCGTTCGCCACAGCCGTCGTGACCTGCGCGATCGAGCGCACCTGGTCGGTCAGGTTCGACGCCATGAAGTTCACCGACTCCGTGAGGCTGCGCCACGTGCCCGAGACATCCTCCACCTCGGCCTGGCCGCCGAGCTTGCCGTCGGTGCCGACCTCCTTCGACACGCGCGTGACCTCGGCCGCGAAGGAGTTGAGCTGGTCCACCATCGTGTTGACGGTGTTCTTCAGCTCGAGGATCTCGCCCTTGGCGTCGACGGTGATCTTCTTCGACAGGTCGCCGTTCGCCACCGCCGTCGTGACCTGCGCGATCGAGCGCACCTGGTCGGTCAGGTTCGAGGCCATGAAGTTCACCGACTCCGTGAGGCTGCGCCACGTGCCCGAGACATCCTCCACCTCGGCCTGGCCGCCGAGCTTGCCGTCGGTGCCGACCTCCTTCGACACCCGCGTGACCTCG
>JAXDIL010000067.1:0-4127 GCA_034664005.1 Thermoleophilaceae bacterium
CGATCGGCCACCCGTTTCGGGCGAAGTTCCACCTCCGCGCCCGCGAGCTCGCCTACGTCGAGCTGCGCGGTATGGAGACCGTCCGCGCCCACGCCGACGACCTGATCGGCAAGCGGCTGGCGCCGGCCCAGCCGCAGAACGACGGCAAGCAGACGCCGTGGGGCGGCCACCCGGTGTTCCGCGCCCAGCACGCGACCGCCACCTGCTGCCGCAGCTGCCTCGAGCGCCACCACGAGATCCCCCGAGGCCGCGAGCTCACGGACCCCGAGCGTGCCTACGTGGTCGACGTGATCTGGCGCTGGATCGAGCGCGAACTGGCCCCACGCCGCATCCCGGCGTAGTTCGATCGTGATAATCGCGGGGTCCTGCGAGCCTCGGAGGCAACCCGGTGGCTCAGCCGGATGGCCTAGTCGGCCCACCAGTCGCGTTCCCCGTCGACATCTCCACGCGGATCGTCGCCGAGATTGGGCGCGCCGATGACGATGATCTCGAGGCCCTCCGGCCCGGCCTCGTAGCCTCGCCACGTACCGGGCGGGACGCGCACCGCGTCCCATTCCTTCAGCTCGACGAGCTCGTCGTCGAGCTTCATGCGCCCGCTCCCGCGCACGACCACGTACACCTCCTCCTGCTGCTTGTGCGTGTGGCCGTACGGAAAGCGATAGCCGGGCGGGACGCGCTGGTAGCTCAGGCCCGATTGCTCGAGCTCGAGCGCCTCGGTCGCCAAGCGGAACTCCAGGTCCGGCGCCCCGTCGAAGTTGGACCCGAGGTCCGGCAGGTCCTCTTTGAGGTTCCTGAGCGTGAACGCCACTGCGCGATCCTACGGCGCCTAGCCTGGCTCCAGCCCCCGACCCGATTGGTCAGCCCCCGATCGCGTCCATGCCGACCTCGCGGCGACGTCCGCCCTTGCCGCGATTGCGTTACTGCTCGGGGGCGGTGATCTGCGGGCATCGTTCGGCTTCCGGACTTCCGCTCAGGGCGGGACCCGCGGTTGGGGTCCCGGGCTCCGCGGCTCCCTCTTCAAGCGCGTCGCCGGCGCGCACGGGGGCTGGGATTAGCGCCGCCCCTACGAGGATGAGCGCGAACGCCGCGACGCGCACCCCAATCACGAAGGCGTCGTTGCCGAGCCGGTCTCCGAAGACCGCCAGCCCGGCGAGGATCGTGGACAGGTTCGCCGCGACCGAGGTGACGGCGATCACCGCGACGCCGTCGCCGATCTGGAGACTGCGAGCGGAGGCGAAGAACGAGAACACCGCCGCCGTGAGGATGACCACGCTCCAAGGGCTGAGCAGGCCGAACGGGCCGCTATCGAGATCCCCCGAGAGCGCCTTGATCGCTACGTCTGAGACCCCGAACCCGAGCCCGGCGGCAACCCCAAGCAGCACGCCGCGCTGCGCCGGGATGCGCTCGATCAGATGGGAGACGACGAGAAGCAGGCCGACGCCGACAGCGATCGACTCGAAGACGATCATCCCCGCGAGCGAGTAGCCGGAGTGGGCACCTCCTTCGCTGCCGCCGGTCAGCGTCAGCAACGTGAGCGAGACCGCCACCAGGCCGATGCCGGTCCACTGGCGACGGCCCAGCTCGAAGCCGAAGAAGCGCTCCGCGAGCACCGCCAGGAAGACGAGGCCGCCGGCCAGCACGGCCTGACCGATCGAGATCGGGGCAAGCGTGAGCGCGGCCACGTGCAGCGCGAACGCCACCGCCGCCACCCCCCAGCCGATGCTCCACCACCTGGAGCGAAACAGATCGACCGCACTGCGCAGTGGATGGCGCATGACCACGTCGGGCGCTTCGACCGCCCCCCTGTGCTTGAAGAGGAATGCGAGGTTCGTCCCGAGCGCGGACAGCAGCGCACAGACAAGGCCCACGCCGACGGCCAACGAGATGCTGGTCACCGCGGGACCCTCTTCCGATCATTGATCGGGCCCAGGAGCGCTACCACCGACTGGGGGGCCGGCTCATGCCGACCAAGGTACGCCGTATTGCATTCGAGTGGCCGATGGCCGGCCGCCCCGCGGCCCGGGCGTGAGCGAGGGCTAGAGCTGCCGCGACGACCAGAGCAGAGCGGCCAGGATCACCGAGGTCAGCCCGATCACCAACCCGACGATCCAGCCGGCGACGTCCTGGCCCACGAGAATTGCGCCCAGAGCGACGGCGATCCCAATGATTCCGCCCGTGGCGATCAGGCGCATGGCGCCGCGCTCGACTTTGGTGCGGCGCCGCTCTCGGCCGGGCACCATCCCCTGGGGGCGGCGCCGAGACTCACGCTCGCGCTGGCGGTCCTCACGCTCGGCTGCTGCGGGACGCTCTTCGGGCTCTGAGGTGGTCACGCAGGAAGAGATTATCGTCGCCGCGCGGCCTCGACGCCCGTCACGACGAGGGTCCGCCCGTCGACATCCCGGCCAAGGGCATCCAGATTTTCCACGACCCGGATCAGTGCACCGCAGTCGTGATCCAGCTGTTCGGAGGGATCCCTAGACGAGATGGACCCGGCGGACACACCGGGGACGCGCGCCTCCATCGACCGCTGCGAGATCAAGGTCGAGCTGCCGCGCGCGCCGCCGGGCGCTACTTGATCGAGTCGTAGACCTTGAACATCGGCAGGTACATCGCGATCACGATGAACCCGACGATCGCGCCGACGACCACGATCATGATCGGCTCGAGGATCGAGGTCAGGGCCTTGACGGCCGCCGCGACCTGCTCCTCGTAGAAGTCGGCGATCTTCGACATCATCGTCTCGAGGGCGCCGGTCTCCTCACCCACTCCGATCATCTGCGTGACCATGACCGGGAAGGCCTCGGGCACGTTCATCATCGGAGCGGTGAGCGAGCCACCCTTCTTGACCGAGTCGCGGACCTCGTTCATGGCCTTCTCGATGACCTTGTTGCCGGACGTCTTGCCGGTGATCTCGATGGCCTCGAGCATCGGCACGCCGGCCGCGATCAGGCCGGAGAAGGTGCGCGAGAAGCGGGCCAGGCAGACCTTCTGGACGATGTCCCCGATCTTCATCGGGAACTTCAGCTTCATGCGGTCCCACTGCATGCGGCCGGCCTCGGAGCGCTTCCACGTACGGAAGGCCCAGACGATCCCCGCGATGCCCCCGAAGAGAAGGTAGAAGCGCTGCGTGAAGAGGTGCGAGAGAAACACCGTGAACTTGGTGATCGCGGGCAGCTCGCCGCCGAAGTCCTTGAAGATCTTCTCGAACACGGGGACGAGGAACGCCACCAGCACGAACAGGACGACGAAGGCGAACCCGCCGATCAGCGACGGGTACATCATCGCGGCCTTGATCTGGCGACGAAGCGCGGCGTCCTTCTCGAGCTGGTCGGCGACGCGCAGCATCGTGCTGTCCAGGATTCCTCCGGTCTCGCCGGCCTCCACCATCGCCACGTAGAGGTCGTTGAAGAGGTCCGGGTGCTTGCGCAGCGCGTCCGATAGCGCGAGACCGGCCTCGACGTCCTTGCGGACCGCGACCCAGATCCCGCGCAGCTTCTCGTTCTCCGTCTGCTCCTCGATGATGTAGAGCGCGCGGAGCAGCGACATGCCCGAGTTGATCATCGTCGAGAGCTGTCGCGTCGCGATGACGAGCTCGTCCGGCTTGACCTTCCGGAAGCGCGCGAGGATGTCGCCCGCGCTGGCGGGAGTCTGCTCCTCGATGTCGATGACGATCAGGCCCTTGGAGCGCAGCTGCGCCGCCACGGCCTGCTTGTCGCCGGCCTCCATCTCGCCCTTCGTCGAGGCTCCGGCGAGGTCGAGCGCCTTGAATGCGAAGCTGGCCATCGCCTACGCCGCCCTTACGGTGCCCATCAGGCGCCGGAGCTCGTCGGGGGCGGAGGAGCGGGCCTCGGCGGTCTCGCGCGAGATCTTGCCCTGACGCACGAGCTCGACCAGCGCGGTGTCCATCGTCTGCATGCCGTGCGAGGCGCCGGTCTGGAGCGCCGAGTAGATCTGGTGCGTCTTGCCCTCGCGGATGAGGTTGCGGACGGCCGGCGTAGGCACGAGCACCTCGACGCCGACGCAGCGGCCCTGCCCGTCAGCGGTCGGGATCAGCTGCTGGGTGACGATGCCCTGGAGGGCGACCGACAGCTGCACGCGCACCTGCTGCTGCTGCTCGGGCGGGAACA
>JAXDIL010000107.1:0-4701 GCA_034664005.1 Thermoleophilaceae bacterium
TTCGGGTCGCGAAGCAGTCGGGGCGCCCCCTCGTGCTGGCCGGCAACGTCCAGCCTGGCAACGAGCGCTTCTTCGCCGACGAGATCGAGCCCCACATCGACGGCACGAACGTGCGCTATGTCGGCGAGGTGGGCGGCGCGCGCAAGCAGCGCCTGTTCGCCGACGCCTTCGCCTTCCTGATGCCGATCCGCTGGCCCGAGCCGTTCGGGATGGTGATGGTGGAGTCGCTCGCCGCCGGCACCCCGGTCCTGGCGTTCCGCCAGGGCGCCGCTCCCGAGATCGTGGAGCACGGCAAGAGCGGCTTCCTCGTGGAGGACGAGGACGAGATGGCGGCCATGGTCGACAGCTGCGGCGAGCTCCGACCGGAGGACTGCCGCGCGTCGGCCGAGCGCTTCTCGCCCGACCGCGTGGCCGCCGGATACGAGGCGATCTACCACGACGCGCTGGGCGGCGGCGTCGAGGCGCGTCGCGCGGCTCCGCACGCATGGCAGCCGGCCGCCTAGGGCGATCACAGCTCGATCAGCGAGCCCATCGTGACGGTCCGGTCCTCCGGTAGCCGGAAGTAGCGGCTCGGGTCCGCTTCGTTTCGCGCCAGCGCGACGAAGAGCCTCTTGCGCCACTGGCGCATCACCGGGCTGTTCGTCGGGACGATGGTGATCCGCGACAGGAAGTAGGAGGCGCGGTCGACCTCGAGCGTCCGCTCGACCTGGCGCGTGGCTTGGAGCAGCGCGCGCGGGACGTCCGGCTGGTCGCGGAAGCCGAAGCGGGCCGTGATGCGCGTGATGCCGTCGTCGCGGTAGCCAAGGTCATCTACGACCAGGCGGTCCGCCGAGGCGACGTGTGGAGACTGTGTCATCTCAACTGAGACGATCACGACGGTGTCATGAACGACGTGGTTGTGCTCGAGGTTCGCGCGCGCCGCGAGTGGGGTCGTGTCGGGACTGTCCGTGAGAAATACCGCGGTTCCGGCAGCGCGGTAGACCGGTGGCTCGAGCGCGCGGATCTCCTGGACGAAGTCGCCCAGCGGTCCCTCCTCTTCGATGCGATTGCGCGTCAGCACCTCGCGGCCCGTTCGCCAGGTGGTCACGACCGTGAACACCGCGGCGGCTACCGCAAGCGGTACCCACCCCCCGCTCGACAGCTTCGTCAACGTGGCGGAGAAGAACGCCAGGTCGATCGTCAGGAACGCGAGCGCGCCAGCGAGCACCTGCCAGAGCGGCCTCCGCCAGAGCACGCGGACCACGAGCAGGAACAGCACCGTGGTGATCGCCATCGTCCCGGTGACCGCTATGCCGTAGGCGGACGCCAGGTCCTCGGACGAGCCGAACCCCACGACGAGAGCGGCGACCGCTGCGAAGAGCAGCCAGTTGATCGCGGGCACATACACCTGCCCAGCCTGCCGAGCGGAGGTGTGGCGGATCGTCAGGCGCGGGAGGAAACCGAGCTGGACGGCCTTGTGGGTGACCGAGAACACGCCGGAGATGACCGCTTGCGAGGCGATCACCGTGGCCGCGGTTGCGAGCACCACCATCGGAACGAGCGCCCAGTGCGGAACGAGGAGGAAGAAGGGATTCCGGATCGCCTCGGGCGTTTCGACGATGAGAGCACCCTGACCCATGTAGTTCAGCGTCAGTGCCGGGAAGGCGAGGGCGAACCACGCGCGGCGGATCGGCGAACGGCCGAAGTGGCCGATGTCGGCGTAGAGGGCCTCCGCGCCCGTAATGGTGAGCGCGACCGACGCCAGCGCGATGAACGCGACGCCCGGATGGTCGAGGAACATCCTCGCTCCGTAGGCCGGCGAGAGCGCCGCCAAGATGCCGGGGTGCTCCGCGACCTGGCGCAGCCCCGACAGTGCGATCGCGACGAACCAGATGCTCATGATCGGCCCGAACACCAGCCCGACGGTGCCGGTCCCATAGCGCTGTACAGCGAACAGCCCCGCCAGGATCGCCAAGGCGATGGGAACCACCAGCGAGCTGAGCGCCGGCGCCGCCACGTCGAGTCCCTCGACGGCGGACAGGACGGAGATCGCGGGCGTGATCACCCCGTCGCCATAGAAGAGGGCGGTCCCGAGCATGCCGAGCATCAGCGCTCCAGCCAGCGTCCGCCGCCGCCGGACCGGCGCCGTCTGAACGAGCGCGGTCAAGGCCATGATGCCCCCGTCGCCTTCGTTGTCCGCGCGCATCACGAAGGTCACGTACTTGACCGAGACGACGAGCGTGATCGTCCAGAACACGAGTGAAATGACCCCGTACACCCCTGCCTCGTCCGGCTGGACGTGGGGCCCGGCGGAGAAGACGGCGTGCAGGGCGTAGAGCGGGCTCGTACCGATGTCGCCGAACACCGCCCCCAGCGCAGCGAGCGTGAGCAGCGCCGCTCCGCCGGACGTCTCGGCCTCCGGCTTTACCACAGGGCCAGAATCAACCCCCATCTCAGACATGACCCGCCTGAAGCTAGGTCCGGGAGCGACGACGCAAACCGCTCGCTACTGGGGTGACACTCTCGTTACCGCAGCAAGCACCATGGCGCCCAGTCGCAGGGCTGGCTTAAGGATCGCGGAGCCGATTGCCGATGCTTGCCCATGGACTTCTTCGGGGACCTTCTTGCCGGGCTGTTCACACCCACCGGGCCGAGGCGCGGGGCAAGCCGCGTGGAGCGCATCATCGCCGTCGTCGCGTTCGTCGGCCTGGTACTGCTCGTCGGCTTTGTATGGCTCGTCTACAGCGGATTCTGAGCGCGCTTTGACAAAGGCACGCGAGCGACGGTCCCAGGCTGCGCTCCACGTCGTGGGCGGCTCCGCGTCCCCGCTGGTCGTGTAGGGCGCCAAGTGCGAGCGCGGCGGTGAGCGCAAGTTGGGGCGCGTGACCGCACCCAAGCCGTCGTGCTCGCCTACGAGGCAGGGATCGCGCTAGCGACCGAGACGTAAACCAGCACCCCCGCTGTCAAGGCGGGCGCGCCCGGTCTTCAGGCCGGACGGCAACCCGCCGATACCGTGCCCGTGGACCCCCGGAAAGACCCCGAGGCTTGGGCGGACGCGTTCCTGGACCCGTACCGAACCGGTCCTCGTCGTGATCCTGAGCGCGAGCGCGAGGCCGCGGCTCGCGCGCTGCGAGATCTCTCGCCTGTCGCACGCTGGACGCTCACCAGGGGTGGCCGCGAGCCGGACCTCGACACCATCGAGCGAATCCAGCGCAACTCCAGGCGCCACGCGATATTCCAGAAGTGGGAGGCGATCTTCACGATCGTCGGTGTCGCGCTCCTGTGCGTGCTCGGTGTCATCTGGGCCAGCGCTTGGTGATCAGCAGGAGCTGCTCGCGGTTGGGCGGGTTGCGACGCGTGCTTGCGGGTGACCGATGCTTTCTCGCCAGCAAACGTGCTTTGGAAAACCGGATCTAGCGGGACCGGCCCCCACCGTCGGACCGTGCGAGCCACCCCTGCGGTGCATTCATGGTCGGTTGAACACGATCCAGCGGGCGGAAAGGGCTCATGCCCCAGGTTCCGCTCCCACCACCGGGCTCGCGCCGCCGTGTGCCCGCCATAAAGCGATGTTCGTCAAACGTCAGAGGAGACGCCCGCCAGCTGCTGTTCCAATGCATCCAACCGCGCAAGACGGACGCGCGTGCGCTGCTGCCTGCGGAGTCCGAGCACGATCGCTGCGATAACTGCGATGGCTGCGAGTGCCAGTGCGAGTTCGAGAAGAAGTGGGATGCCGCCGTCGTCGCGACTCTGGCTGGGACGTCCGTAGCTTTCCTGCGCGCGCTCCTGCCGCTCGCCGAAGACGACTGTGTCGTCGTAGCGCGCGGTGGCGCCCTTGTAGTGGAGCCGCGCCGTCAGCCGATACTTCGTGCCGGCACGGGGGCGTTCGGTGGCTGCAAGCAGTTGCAGTTTGGCGGAGGTACCGGTGACGAATGTTCCAGGGCCGACCGAGGCTGTGGCGATCCGGCGCCCCAGGCGGTGGACCGAGATGTCGCCGTGGACGTCCTTGAGCATCACGTTGCCGCTGTTGCGGGCCGTCACGAGGAAGGTCACCCCGGCGGGCATTCCCTTTACCGCGCCCCGGCTTAGCTCCAGCCGGGCGGACCGCGGCCCCGGGATGCGCACCTGGACGCCGACGACGTACCGCTCCGACCTTGAGATCGCCATGCGCGCCTCCCCGTCGGGCCGGTGTCGTTGGCCCACGGCCTCCACGCTGATCCCCGCGAGGTAGTCGCCCGGCCTCGCGTGGGTCGCAGGCAGCGCCGTAACGGCCACTCTTGCCTTCTGGCCGGGCGCGAGCACCAAGCGGTGCGCGGACAGGCGGATCCACCCGGTCCGGCCCCGTGCGCGGGCGCCGCTGACGGTGTAGGCGTATCCGAGGTTCGAGGCCGTGAGTGCATCGACTGCGTCGAGCTCCACGGTCAACTCGCGGCGCTCGAGGTTCCGGATGAGAAGGCGTCCGGCAAGCGTCGGCACGCCGCGCTTCGGGACCACGTCGAGGAAGGCTGCGGGTGCGAACGCGGTACCCGTGCGCTGCTCGGGCTTCACCGTGATGCCGCCGACTCCGGCGGCCGAGGCCGTCGCGGGCGCTGCAAGTGCGGTCGCCGCCACCAGGGCGGCAATGGTGGTCTTCAAGCTCATGTGAGCGCTCCAGAACAGATGTGGCGGGCCGGCGAGATGTGATGAGAGCACGCGGGACACCCTCTCGTTACCGCCACGGTTACC
>JAXDIL010000129.1:0-6119 GCA_034664005.1 Thermoleophilaceae bacterium
ATCTCGAGGACACGATGTTCGCCAACCTGGGCGCCGTCACGCGCGCCGGCGACTTCCTGACCCGCGAGGAGATCATCGCCCGCTACGAGGAGCGGAGCGGCCGCTCGATGTCCGCGCTCAACTGGTACCAGGCGCTGGCGCTCTGGAAGGCCGCCGTCTTCATGGAGGGCAACTACAAGCGCTTCCAGTCGGGGAGCTCCGACGACCAGTACCTCGCCGCGTTCGACCGCGGCGTGCCGATGCTCGCCGAGAAGGCGCGCGAGATCGCGTACTCGTGAGGGGCCTCCTGGTGGACTTCGGAGGCGTCCTCACGACAAACGTGTTCGACTCGTTCCGCGCCTTCTCCGAGGACGAGGGGCTCGACCCCGAGGCGGTCAAGCGCCTGTTCAGGGAGGATCAGCGGGCGCTCGAGCTCGTTCGCGCGCTCGAGCGCGGGAACCTCTCCGAAGAGGACTTCGCCGAGCGCTTCGGCAGGCTGCTGGAGCTCGTGCCGGACCGGCGCACCGGCCTCGTGGACAGGATGTTCGGCCACATCACGCCGGACGAGGCGATGGTCGAGGCGCTCAGGCGCGCTCGTGCCCAGGGCATCCGCACCGGGCTGATCTCGAACTCGATGGGCGCCGGGCGCTACGACCGCTCCACCTTCCCGGACCTGTTCGACGGGGTCGTGATCTCGGGCGACGAGGGGATGCACAAGCCGCAGCCGGAGATCTACGAGCTGGGCTGCGAGCGCGTGGGCCTCGCGCCGGCCGAGTGCGTCTTCGTGGACGACCTGCGCGAGAACTGCGAGGGCGCGGAGGCCGTAGGGATGACGGCGGTGCTCCACCGCGGCCCCGACCGTACGCTGCCGCGGCTCGAGGAGCTGCTGGGCGTCGAGCTCCGCCAGGCGGACTAGGTGCTGCTCGTCCTCTGGGACATCGACGGAACGCTTGTGGACTCGGCGGGGCACGGCCGCCACGCCTTCGAGGAGGCCTTCGAGTCCGTGGTCGGAGGCATGCCGGCGTGGGTCGACTACGCGGGGCGGACCGACCACCAGATCGCTCTGTCGATGCTGAACGGCTCCTCCGAGCACCTGCCCGCGTTACTGGGGCAGCTCGGCGAGCGGCTCGCGGAGCGAAAGGAGCTGATCGCGGCCGAGGGGCGCGTCTACCCGGGAGTGCGCGAGACGCTCGCTGCGCTCCACGAGGCGGACGGCGTGGTGAACTCGCTGCTCACCGGCAACATCGAGGTGAACGCGGCCGTGAAGGTCGGGGCCTTCGGGCTCGACCGCTGGCTCGACCTCGAGGCAGGCGCCTACGGATCCGACCCGCACGAGCGCCGCTCGGACCTCGTGGCCATCGCGCGCGAGCGGGCGGCCGCCCGCTACGGCGAACCAACCGGCGCCGTGCTCATCGGCGACACGCCGCTCGACGTGGCCGCCGCGCGCGAGGCCGGCGCGCGCGCCGTGGCGGTGGCGACCGGGTTCGCCGATCTCGAGGCCCTGAGGAACTCGCGGCCGGACGCGCTGCTTCAGGACCTGAGCGACACCGAAGCCGCGCTCAGGGCGATCACTTCCACTTGACGCTGCAGCCGACCGGGTCCGTCTCCGGCCGCGCGACCTCTCCGCCGGCCAGCACCGAGTCGAGCGCCTCGCGGAGCCAGCTCGCCTTCAGGCTCGGGTCGTCGCGGTCGGGGTCGGGCGCGCCGCGGTAGCGGAGCATGCCCTCGGCATCCGCCACGAACAGATCCGGCGTCGTCTTCGCGCCGTATGCACGGGCCACGTCCTGCGACTCGTCGCGCAGGTAAGGCATCGGCCAGTCGCCCTCGCGCTCCACCCGCTCGCGCATCGCGTCGAGCGAGTCGCGCGGGTAGCGCTCCGCGTCGTTCGGGTTGATCGCGTAGAAGTGCACGTCGGGGTAGTCGCGGGCGGCCTCCGCGATGCGGTCATGCCAGGCGAGCGCGTAGGGGCAGTGGTTGCACGTGAACACGACCACGGCCGGCGTCTCGAGCGACCGCTCGCTCCCCTCGGTGTCGGGAAGCGCGAACTCCGGCAGCCGCTCGCCGATGCGGATCACGCGGACCTCCTGACCGCCGCGCGCAGATCCTCTGGATCGGGGAGCGGCGAGAAGCGGCCGTCGCGCGTCCGGTATACGCGGCAGGTGAGTGAGTACGGCTCGCCCTCGGGCACCTTCACGACGTCCTCGCCGTCGATGCGGATCGTGGGCGAGCCGGGAAAGCGCTCGCGGCGCGCCTGCTCGTCATCCTTGACCTCGATGCGGCTCACCTCCGCGTCGACCCCCTCCTCGCGCAGGACGCGCTCGAGCTCGGCCAGCGCCTCCGGGTGGGACGGACAGCCCTCCCACCAGAGCAGTTCCACCGCCGGGTGGCGGGTCATGCCTGGTCGTGCAGCTCCATGCGCTCGATCTTCGCGTCCTCCACGGGCCGGTCGCCCGGCCCGGTCTCCAAGCCCTCGATGGCATCGACGCTCTCCATGCCGGAGGTGACCTTTCCGAAGACCGTGTGCTTGCCGTCGAGCCACGGGGCAGCCTCGGTGGTGACGATGAAGAACTGGCTACCGTTCGTGTTCGGGCCGCGGTTCGCCATCGCGAGCGCGCCACGCTCGATCTTGTGGTCGTTGATCTCGTCCTCGAAGTCGTAGCCGGGGCCACCGGTGCCCGTTCCCTGGGGGCAGCCGCCCTGGATCATGAAGTCGGGGATCACACGGTGGAAGATCAGGCCGTCGTAGTAGCCGTCGCGTGAGAGCTTCTGGAAGTTTTCGACCGTCTTCGGCGCGTCGCCGTCGAACAGCTCGAGCTCGATGGGACCGTGGTTCGTGTGCATCGTGGCCGTGCTCATGTCTTCCTTGTGACCTCCATCCGAAATTCGACGCCGCGGACCCGCTCGCCCGTAACGCCCTCCGCCACCTGCTGGGCCCGGTCGGCGGGCACCTCGACGAACGAGAAGCGCTCCAGCACCTTGACGTTCCGCACGTCGTCGTTCTCGAGGTGCGTGTGGTCCACCACCGCGCTCACGATGTCCTTGGGTTCTATCCCCTGCTTGCTGCCGGCGGCGACCACGAGCTTCGCGTAGGGCACGCCCTCGCGCGCGTGCGGCTTGGTGTGACGGGGGCGGCGCGCCTCGCGCCCGGGGTCACGGGTGTGGCTCGGCTTCCCGTTCGCCTTCGCCTTCGCGGCCGCCGTCCACTCCTCGATCTCGGTCTTGGCGTGCCGCTCGATCGCCTCGAGGTCGCGTCGCTGCTTGGGCGTGATCAGGGTGATGGCACGGCCGCTCTCCCCCGCGCGGCCCGTGCGCCCGATGCGGTGCACGTAGATGTCCGGCGAGTTCGGCACGTCGTAGTTCACGACGTGGCTCACGCCCGTGATGTCGAGCCCCCGGGCCGCGACGTCGGTGGCCACGAGCAGCCGCTCGCGGCCTCCCTTGAAGGCGATCATCACGCCGTCGCGCTGGCCCTGGGACATGTCGCCGTGAAGCGTCTTCACCCGCACGCCCGCGTCACCGAGGCGCCGCGCGAGCCGGTCGACGCCGATCTTGGTGCGCACGAACACGATCGCCTGGTCGGGACGCTCGTCCTTCAGGACGCGCACCAGGGCCTCGGGCTTCTCGCCATCGGGCACCTCCACGTAGTACTGCTCGACGGTGTCGATGGTGAGCGTGGCAGCACGCACCTTGATCTCCACCGGGTCGTGCATGAACGTGTCGGCCAGGCGCCGGATGGCGGGCGGGAGCGTGGCGCTGAAGAGCATCGTCTGGCGGCCCATCGGGGCGCGTTTCAGAATGCCCTCCACGTCCTCGAGGAAACCCAGGTCGAGCATCTCGTCGGCCTCGTCCAGCACCACGTAGCGAACCGCGTCGAGGAAGAGGTGGTGACGGCTGATCATGTCCATCACGCGGCCGACCGTGCCGACCACGATCTGCGAGTCCTTCAGCCTGACGGCCTGGTCGCGGATCGGCGCGCCGCCGAAGATGGCCGTGACGTTGAGGCCCTTGGTCTCGCCGTACGCGCGCAGCGCCTGCGTCACCTGGATGCACAGCTCGCGCGTGGGAGTCAGCACGAGCGCCTGGACGCTCGGATCGTTCGGGTCGGCGTACTCGACCATCGGCAGGCCGAAGGCGGCGGTCTTCCCCGTTCCGGTCTGCGCCTGCCCCATAACGTCCCTCCCCTCGAGCAGCAGCGGGATGGTCTGCTCCTGGATCGGGGTGGGGCTGGCGTACCCCAGATGGCCAAGGGCCTCAAGGGTCGAATCGGACAGGCCGAGGTCTTTGAACGTCGTCACGCGGGCACTGACGCTAGCGGGACGGATCGAGAAGAAGCTTGCCCGACGTCCGCCGGCCCTGAAGGTCCTCGTGTGCCTGGCGCACCTCGGAGAGCGGGTAGGTCGTCCCCACCTGCGGTACGAGCTCGCCGCGCGCGGCCCGCTCGAACAGCTCCTGGAGCGGCTCCTCCATCATGTCCCGCCGCCCGAGGCAGTGCATCAGCCAGAAGCCGATCACGCTCCTGCTCTTGCGCATCAGCCGGCCGGTCTCGAGCTTGTTCTGCTCGCGCCCGGCGATCCCGTAGGCCACGATCCGGCCGAACGGCGCGAGCGCGTCGGCGCTCTGCTCGAACACGCGCCCGCCCGACATCTCGAGCACCACATCCACCGGGCGGCCCTCGTTCGCCTCGATCAGCGCGCCCTTGAGGTCCTCGGTGGCGGGATCGACGGCCGCGTCTGCGCCCAGCTCGAGCGTCATCGCGCGCTTCTCCTCGGTGCTGGCGGTCGCGATCACACGGCCTGCACCGAATGGCTTCGCGAGTTGAACCGCGAGATTGCCCACACCGCCGGCGCCCGAGATGACGACCACGGACTCGCCCTGCTGCAGCTTGGAGCTCGTCCGGAACAGGTGCCAGGCCGTGAGTCCCTGGATCACGAGCGCGAGCGCCACGGCGTCGTCCACGCCGTCGGGGATCGGGAAGGTCGTGGCCTCCGGGGCCACCGCGTACTCGGCGTACCCGCCCTGGCGCAGAAGCGCCACGACTCGTTGCCCGTCTGGGGTCGTGCCTGCCACCTCTCCGCCGAGCACGAGCGGCAGCTCGTAGCGGGCCAGGTACGAGTTCTCGCGCTGGTGCGTGTCCGCGAAGTTCATGCCCGCGCGCGAGACCTCGATCAGCACCTCGCCGTCGCCCGGCTCCGGCGTCGGCAGGTCCACGACCTGCAGCACCTCCGGTCCGCCGAACTCCTCGATCTGCACCGCGCGCATTGGGACGAGGATCCTATGCGTTGCACTAGCCTCCTCGACCGCATGTCGCTCACAGTCGTGGGATCAATTGCGTTCGACGCGATCGAGACGCCGTTCGGACAGCGCGAGCGCGCGCTCGGCGGCTCCGCCGTGCACTTCTCGCTGGCCGCGAGCTACTTCACCGAGGTGCGCCCGGTGGGGCCGGTGGGCGACGACTTCGGCGAGGCCGAGTACGAGGTGCTGCGCCGCCACGGGGTGATCACCGACGACATCGAGCACGTCGAGGGCGGCCAGACCTTCTTCTGGAGCGGCAGGTACGAGTGGGACCTGAACACGGCCCACACGCTCGACACGCAGCTGAACGTGTTCGGCGAGTTCGAGCCGAAGCTGTCGCAGGCCGCCCGCGACTGCGACCTCCTCTTCCTCGCGAACATCCAACCCGACCTCCAGCGCGACGTGCGCGAGCAGTGCGGCGGGGTGCAGCTCGCGGCGCTCGACTCGATGAACTTCTGGATCGAGAGCGCGCGCGACTCGCTGCTCCAGACGATCGGCGTCGTGGACATGGTGCTGATGAACGACGCCGAGCTGCGCCAGCTGACGGAGGAGCCGAACCTCGTGCGCGCCGCGCGCGCCGTGATGGGGATGGGCCCGCGGGTCGTGATCGCCAAGCAGGGCGAGTACGGCGCGGCGCTGTTCACGGGCGACAGCTTCTTCGCGCTCCCCGCCTATCCGCTCGAGACCGTCAACGACCCCACCGGCGCGGGCGACTCGTTCGCCGGCGGGTTCCTCGGCTACCTCGCCTCGCAGGACAGCGACGACGACGCCACGCTGCGGCGGGCCATGGTCTACGGATCGACGCTCGCCTCTTTCAACGTCGAGGACTTCGGCACCGAGCGCGTCGC
>JAXDIL010000134.1:0-3444 GCA_034664005.1 Thermoleophilaceae bacterium
ACGCGCAAGGCGGCCTTCGCCGCGATGGGACGGATCGCGCCGAACTACTACGTGCAGGACAGCGTGATCCCGCGGACCTGCCTCAGCGAGGTGCTCGCCGAGATCGACGAGCTGGCGAAGACACACGGGCTTCAGGTGGCGAACGTCTTCCACGCCGGCGACGGCAACCTCCACCCGCTCGTCTGTTACGACGGCGCCAAGCCCGGCGAGGCCGAGCGCGCGGAGGAGCTGGCCGGGCTGATCGTGAAGGTGTGCGTGGACGCGGGCGGGTCGATCACCGGCGAGCACGGCGTGGGCGTCGACAAGAAGCGCTACATGCCCGCGATGTTCGACGAGCCGGACCTCGCCACGTTCCAGCGCCTTCGCTGCGCGTTCGACCCGGATGGCCGCGCCAACCCCGGCAAGGTGATGCCCACGCCGCGCCTGTGCGGCGAGGTGCCCGGCCCCTACCGGCAGCACCCGCTCGAGCAGGCCGGCGTGGCGGAGCGCTTCTGATGCACGTGGCCGAGGCACCCGCGACACGAGAGGACCTCTGCTCCACGCTCGCCGCGGCGGCCGAGGCCGGCACGCCGGTCAGGTTCCGCGGCGGTGGGACGAAGGCGGGCTGGCCGCCGACGGCCCCGCCCGGGGCGATGGAGCTGTCCACCGCCGGGCTCACCCAGATCGTCGAGCACAACGCGGGCGACCTCACGGCCGTGCTCGAGGCGGGCGTGCCGCTCGCCGAGGCGCAGGCCCTGTTCGCCAAGGTCGGCCAGCGCCTGGCGCTCGACCCGCCCGACAACGGCGCCACGGTCGGCGGGGTCGTGGCAAGCGGCGACACCGGTCCCCTGCGCGGCCGCTACGGCGGCCCGCGCGACCTCGTGGTCGGCATGCGCGTGGCGCTGTCCGACGGCACCCTCGCCAAGACCGGCGGCAAGGTGATCAAGAACGTGGCCGGCTACGACATCGCGAAGCTGTTCGCCGGCTCGTTCGGCACGCTCGGCGCGATCGTCGAGGTCTCCGTGAGGCTGCACCCGATCGCTCCCGACAGCGCCACCGCGCTCGGCACGGCTCGCGACCCGGACGAGCTCGGGCGCGGCGCGGCCGCGCTCGGCCAGGCGGCGATCGAGCACCAGGGACTGGACATCCGCTGGCAGGACGGCCGCGGCACCGTGCTGGCGCGCTTCGCGGGCGCGGCGCCCGGGCCGCAGGCCGAGGCGGCGGAGCGGCTGCTGCGGGCCGAGGGGCTCTCCACCGAGATCGCGGAGGACGACGAGCCGCTCTGGGACGAGCAGCGCGCGGCTCAGCGCGGGCCGCTCGTGGTGAAGGTGTCGAGCCTCCCGACGCGGCTACCCGAGCTTGTCCGGGCCGTGGACGAGCACGGCGGGTCGCTGGTCGGGCGCGCCACGCTGGGGCTCTCGTGGGCGCGCTTCGAGGAGCCGTCGGTGGCCGCCGTCGAGCGGCTCAGGCGTGACTTCGTGGCCGCGGTGCTGGACCGCCCGGCGGAGCTCGACGTGGATCCGGTCGGCCCGATCGACCCGCCCACGCGGGCGCTGATGCAGCGCGTCAAGGAGCGCTTCGACCCGGCCGGGGTGTGCGTGTGAGCGGCTACGACGACACCCGCGCGCCCGAGCTCGACCTGATTGCGGACTGCGTCCACTGCGGCTTCTGCCTGCCCACCTGCCCGACCTACGTGCTCTGGGGCGAGGAGATGGACTCGCCGCGCGGCCGGATCGTGCTGATGAAGGGGGGCCACGAGGAGATCTCGGCCCCGCTCGTGACCCACCTCGACAACTGCCTGGGCTGCATGGCGTGCGTGACGGCCTGCCCGTCCGGCGTCCAGTACGACAAGCTGATCGAGGACGCCCGGCCGCAGATCGAGCGGAACTACGAGCGCACGCCGCTCGACCGCGCCCACCGCAAGCTGATCTTCGAGCTGTTCACGCGGCCCGGCCGGCTTAGGGCACTCGCGCCCGCCGCGGCGGCCGCGCAGAAGCTGGGCCTACCGCGCCTCGCGCGCAGGCCGCTCGTGCGGCGGCTCGCCCCGCGCCTGGCCGCGATCACCTCGATGACGCCCGACGCCTCGGTGCGCCGCGCGCTCACGCGGACGCCGGTGCGCTTCGAGGCGCACGGCGAGAAGCGCGGGACGGTCGCGCTGATGCAGGGCTGCGTCCAGCGCGTCTTCTTCGGCCATGTGAACGAGGCGACCGCGCGCGTGCTCGCGGCCGACGGCTTCGAGGTGCACGTGCCGCGGCTCCCGCGCTGCTGCGGCGCGCTCGCGCTGCACGCCGGTGAGGACCCGGATGCGCGCGCCCTGGCGAAGAACACCATCGAGGAGCTCGAGGGCTACGAGACCGTGATCGTGAACGCGGCGGGCTGCGGGTCGGCGATGAAGGACTACGGCCACGTGCTGCACGACGAGCCCGACTGGGCCGAGCGGGCGGCGGCCTTCTCGGAGCGGGTGAAGGACGTGAACGAGTTCCTGGCCGAGGCGGGCACGCGGGCGGAGCGCCGCCCGGTGCCGATGAAGGTGGCCTACCACGACGCCTGCCACCTCGCCCACGCGCAGTCGGTGCGGAGCCAGCCGCGCGAGCTCCTGCGCGAGATCCCGGAGCTCGAGCTGGTCGAGCCGGCCGAGTGGGAGATCTGCTGCGGCTCCGCCGGCATCTACAACCTGGTGCAGCCGGATGCCGCCGCCCAGTTGGGCGAGCGCAAGGCGCGTAACCTCTTGGAGACGGGAGCCGAAGCCGTCGTGGCCGCGAACCCGGGGTGCGCACTCCAGATCACCGCGCACACCGAGCGCCTCGGACGCGCGCTCCCAGTCCTGCACCCGATGGAGCTACTCGACCGAGCGATCACCTGATGTCAACCCAATACATCTTCACGATGTACAAGCTGTCCCGAGTCCACCCGCCCGACAAGAAGGTGCTGGAGGACATCTCGCTGAGCTTCCTGCCGGGCGCCAAGATCGGCGTGCTCGGTCCGAACGGCTCCGGCAAGTCCACCCTGCTCCGGATCATGGCCGGCCAGGACACCGACTACCGCGGCGATGCCCAGCTCGCCCCGGGCGCGACCGTCGGCCTGCTCGAGCAGGAGCCGCAGCTCGACCCGTCCAAGGACGTGCGCGGGAACGTCGAGGACGGCGTGCGCGAGACGCGTGACATGCTCGACCGCTTCAACGAGCTGGCGGCGAACTACTCCGACGACACGGCCGCCGAGTTCGCCCGCCTGCAGGACGCGATCGACGCCGCCGACGCCTGGAACCTCGACACCACGCTCGAGATCGCCATGGACGCGCTGCGCCTGCCGCCCGGTGACGCGGACGTCGAGACGCTGTCCGGCGGCGAGCGTCGCCGCGTGGCGCTCTGCCGGCTGCTCCTGAGCGCGCCCGACCTGCTGCTGCTCGACGAGCCGACGAACCACCTCGACGCCGAGTCGGTCGCCTGGCTCGAGAAGCACCTGGAG
>JAXDIL010000164.1:0-12259 GCA_034664005.1 Thermoleophilaceae bacterium
TCACGGCCTCGGACGCGACGCTCCAGGGCCTGCGCTGCGAGGTGGCCTACATCCGCGGCGGCGAGGACCTGCCGCGGGCGCTGGCCGAGCTCCAGGCGGAGCACGGGATCCGTTCCATCCTCTGCGAGGGCGGGCCGACGCTCAACTCGTTCCTGTTCGCGGCCGGCCTCGTGGACGAGCTGTTCCTCACGCTCAACCCGAAGGTGCTGGGCGGCGCGAGCGCCCTGACGATCGTCGCCGGACGCGAGCTGGTCGAGCCGGCGGAGCCGACACTCGTCTCGGTGGCCGAGCACGAGTCGGAGCTCTATACGCGCTGGAGATTCCCGACTCGCCGGTCCGCCTAGTCCTAGCCCGGCGCGCAGTGCGCGAGCCGCCGCGAGTACCAGCGCATGTACTCGTCCCAGTGGCGGTCCCAGTAGTCGCCGGTATGCCCGCCGTCGCTACGGCGCACCGTGATGCGGACCCCTGCGGACCGGAGGGCCGAGGCGAACGCCCGATCACCCGGATCGAAGGGATCCTGGCGGCCTGCGTCCAGCCAGAGCGGCTGGCGCGCGAATGCCTGCGGCCGGGAGCGCGCGGCACCGACCACGTCGTGACGGGCGAAGTCCTCGGCATCGTCGAATGCGCCCGCGGCCGTCTCGCCGCCGGTCTGCCAGAGCGCCGGCGAGTGGCCGCCCACGGCGCAGAACCGCCGGCGGGAGTGCAGCATGAGGTCGTAGGCGCCGAATCCGCCCATGGAGATTCCGCCTATCGCGACCCGCCCGGGGTCGGTGTGAAATCGCCTTCGAACCTCGGGGATCACCTCGTCGAGAACGAAGCTGCCCCACCGTCCCGAGCGCCGGTCGTGCCAGTACGAGTCGCCGGTCCCCACCGGCGCTGCGACAACCGGCGCGCGATCCCCCTGCGCACGCAGCGCCTTGAACATCGCCTCGGAGAGATCGACATCCGCGTCGTCATGCTCGTGCCGGCCGTGCAGGAACACCAGCAGTGGCCGGCCACGTCCGTCCGACCCATGAGGAATCACGACCTCGACCCGCTGCGTGCTCCCAACCGCCTTGCTCTCAATTGAGAGTTGCTCGATGTCCGCTCCGTGATGCTGCCTACTGTGGAAGCTGTCGATCAGGAGGTATGCGACCAGACCGACGACCACGAGCGCCAGCAGGACCAGCCACCGACGGCCTCCCCGCACCATCGCGCGAGACTAGTCGTCCCGCTGCTCGGTCACCGCATCGAGGATCGAGAATGACGTGTAATACGCAACCCTGCGCCTCGCCCGTTCCCCGGGCGTCTCGCCCGGCAGAAGGCTGGCGTCAGCCTGGTAGACGAGCCTGAAAGTCGGTGCCCCCGCGCCTATATCCGGCCGACCGGGCAGAAGGTGGAAATTCGACGGCGGAGAGCTGCGCTCGGCCGCCCCCTCGCCGACCAGGAAGGCGAACCGCACCGGGACTCCCCGTCGCGTCGCACGACCTCGATACCAGCGCAGTCCGCCGTCGACCTCACGAACGCTGTACTGAACGGGGAACCCCAATCCGTCGAGCGCCTCGCGCACGTCCGCATCGCTCGGCTCCCATTCCTGCGGATCCGGGTGGACGAGCCTGAGAATGGGCGGCCCGAGCACGACCGGCACGGCGAAGCCCGCAACCGCCAGGGCCACCACGCCTGCGTTGAAAGCCACACGCTGGCGCAGATTCCGATCTCGCTCGCCGACCCGCGTTGTCATCAGATGTTCGCCCGGGAGTGGTCGATGTGCCAGACCTCGTAGGAGGGAAGCTTGCCGTGTTGCCGCCTCGCACGCTCACGAACGTCTGGCAGGGGCTTGCCCGGATAGTTCTTCTTGGGCGGTCTGGTCGAACGCCACCGCGCCGATGACGGCGCTGGCCGCGAGTGAGGCCGGGACGACAGACATCCAGCGGGCGTTTCGTCGCGCCCGGCAAGTGGACCAGTCGGGCAAGGGCGACACGGGTCACCTCCAGTGGACGTCACGGCCGCCGCGATGTCGGTCGACGATACATGTTTGATCGCCTGACCACAAGTGCTTACGAATACTCTAGTAAAGGCCTTACAGGTGCAGAAACGCTTGCATTCGTCGCTATTCCGGGGTCACGTCCGCTAGTAATCAGTCCTGATGGCAGTTGCCAAGACAGGGCCCGCCGTGGCGGCCCGGAAGCCGCCTGTGAATGCGCCGGTCGTGGAGTTCAAGGATGTCACGATGGTCTACGACGGTGGCTCCGTGGCCGTGCAGTCCGCCTCGATGCGCATCGGGCGCGGCGAGTTCGTCTTCCTCGTGGGGCCGACCGGCTGCGGCAAGTCCACCTGCATCCGCCTGATGATGAAGGAGCTCGAGGCGAGCCGGGGCGAGGTCTCGATCGCCGGCCATCCGCTCAGCGAGGTGCCGCGCTCGCGGGTGCCGTACCTGCGCCGCAACATCGGCGTCGTCTTCCAGGACTACAAGCTGCTGCCGAACCGCACGGTCTACGACAACGTGGCCTACTCGCTCCAGGTGATCGGCGAGTCGCGCAAGGAGATCCGCCGCAAGGTGCCCGACATCCTGCGCCTGGTCGGCCTCTCGACGAAGCTCCACAACTACCCGACCGAGCTGTCGGGCGGCGAGCAGCAGCGCGTCTCCGTGGCGCGCGCGTTCGTGAACCACCCGCCGCTCCTGCTCGCCGACGAGCCGACCGGCAACCTCGACCCCGAGACCTCCATCGGGATCATGCAGCTGATCTACCGCATCAACCGCACCGGCACGACCGTGGTCGTCGCGACCCACGACAAGGAGATGGTCGACAAGATGCGCCGGCGCGTGATCGAGCTGCGCGAGGGGCGCATCGTGCGCGACGAGCTGTCCGGCCTCTACCGGCCCGAGGAGTCCACCACCGAGTTCGCGGTGCGGCTGCGCGGCGAGCTCGGCATCGGCGACGAGGGGCACCCGAACTAAGCCATGCGCTGGAGCTTCTTCCTCAGGGAGTCGATGCGCGGCCTGCGCCGCAGCTCGGCGCCCGCGCTGGCCGCCCTGCTCACCGTGGTGCTCACGGCCGTCGTGCTGGGCGTGTTCATCCCGATCCAGCAGGCCACCACCGGTACCGCCAACGAGGTGCGGAGCCGCGTGGTCGTGGACGTCTACATCAAGGAGGCCGCGACCGCGGTCGAGCGCGCCGAGCTTCGGAGCGCGATCGAGGACACCACGAACGTCAAGTCCGTCGAGTACATCTCGAAGGAGGAGGCGCTCGCGACCGCCAAGAAGAAGAACCCCGAGGCCTTCAAGGCGGGGGCCGAGCTGCTCGGCTCGAACCCGCTGCCGTCGTCGTTCCGGGTCACGCCGGAAGACCCCGACCGGCTCGGTCAGATCGTCACGAGCCTGAGCGCGGGCGGCCAGCCCCAGCTCGCCGCGATCGACGAGGTGCGCGACCGCGAGGACGACACTGACAAGATCCTGTCGGCCACCGGGCTGGTGAAGGCGCTCACGTTCGGCCTCGCCGTGCTCCTCATTCTCGCGTCGATAGCTCTGATCGCCAACACGCTCCGCCTGTCTGTGTTCGCGCGCCGGCGCGAGGTCGAGGTGATGAAGCTCGTGGGCGCCACGAACTGGTTCATCCGCTGGCCGTTCGTGATCGAGGGCATGATCGTCGGCTTCCTCGGCGGCCTCCTGGCCGTGCTACTGCTCGGCATCCTCAAGACGACCTTCGTCGACCCGCTCGCCGAGCGCTTCGCGCTGCTCGCGGCGCCCGACACGATCAGCTTCCCGCTGCTCGTGGTCGTGCTGATGGTCGCCTGCATCGCCGTGTCGGCGATCGGCAGCGGGATCACGCTGCGGCGCTTCCTGCGTGTTTAGCCCGCTTTAGCCGCAACTGACTAGCCTCTTCCCGCCATGTCCAAAGGCGTTCTCGCATTGCTTGCCGCGCTCGCGGCGCTCGTCGTCGGAATCTGGCTCGGCGGTCACCCCGAGGGTCTGCCAGGCCCGGTTCGCGATGCCCTGGTCCCGGACGACACCGCGGTGCGCGCTGAGATCATCGACTCGATCGAGGACAACTACTACAAGCCCGTGAACGAGAAGAAGCTCGACGAGGCCTCGCTCAAGGGCATCGTCGACGCGCTCGGCGACCCCTACTCGCACTACCTGACGCCCAAGGAGGCGAAGCAGTTCTCGGAGCAGGTGAGCGGGCACTTCGAGGGCGTCGGCATGAACGTGGAGGAGGACAGGCGCGGCCTCAAGGTGCTGCGCGTGTTCGACGGCTCGCCCGCCGAGCGCGCGGGCATCCGCGCGGGCGACTTCATCATCGCCGTGAACGGCCGCTCTATAGCCGGGGTGAACAGTGAGATCGCCGTCCGTCGCATCAAGGGTCCGGCCGGGACCACCGTCGAGCTGCGCGTGTACACGCCGGGCGACGACAGCCCGCGCACGGTGAAGGTCAAGCGCGAGCGCATCAAGGTGCCCGTGGCACGCGGGCGTATGTTCGAGCGTGCCGGGCACAAGATCGGGGTGGCGGAGCTGCTCGGCTTCAGCTCAGGCGCCCACGGGTTCCTCAAGCGCGAGATCGAACGGCTGCGCCGGCGCGGCGCGGAGGCGGTCGTGCTCGACCTGCGCGGCAACGGCGGCGGGCTGCTCGTCGAGGGCGTGCTCGTATCGAGCCTGTTCATCGAGGACGGCGTGATCGTGTCGGTGCGCGGGCGCCACCGCCGCGAGCAGACCCACGAGGCGGAGGGCGACGCGATCGTCCCGGAGGACATGCCCGTGGCGGTGCTCGTCGACGGGGGCAGCGCGAGCGCCTCGGAGATCGTGACCGGCGCGCTGCGCGATCGCGGCCGGGCAACGGTCGTGGGTACACGCACCTTCGGCAAGGGGCTTGTCCAGGAGGTCAAGCACCTCTCGAACGGCGGCCTCCTCGACATCACGGTGGCGAACTACTACCTGCCGAACGGGGAGACGATCTCCAAGAAGGGCATCAAGCCGCAGGTCCGGGCCAAGGACGACCCGGACACACCGCGCGACGAGGCGATCCCCGTGGCGCTCGACACCCTCGTACGCGAACTGAGATGAGCGCGGCCGTCCGGGGCCGGCCCTCGCGCCGCCTCGACCAGCCGATGGTCGCCGTGCTCGAAAAGCACGGTCGCTTCCTCGTCGCGGAGCCGATCTTCGGGCCGGGCCCGCGCACGGCGATCGAGCGCGGCGGCGCCGGCGAGGGCGATCTCGTGCTCGTGGGCGGCGGCAAGCGCGGCGCGAAGGTGCTGCGCCGCATCGGACGCCCCGACCGCGCCCGCGACGTCGTGGAGGGGCTGATGCTCGACAGGGGGCTGCGGCGCAGCTACTCGCGCGCGGCAAGCGCCGAGGCGGAGCTCTCGCTCCACGAGCCGTACGCGGCCGACTCGCGCGTGGATCTGCGCGACCTGCCCACGTTCACGATCGACCCCGACGACGCGAAGGACTTCGACGACGCGGTGTCCGCGCGCCGCGAGGAGGGCGGGCGCGTGCGCGTGTGGATCCACATCGCCGACGTGACCGCCTACGTGCGGCCCGGCGGGCGGCTCGAGGCGGAGGCGTTCAGGCGCGGCACGAGCGTCTACGTGCCCGGCGCCGTCGAGCCGATGTTGCCGGAGGTGCTCTCGAACGAGGCCTGCTCGCTGCGGCCGGACGAGGACAAGCTGGCCGTGACCATCGAGATGGAGATGAACGGCGCCGACGTGACGAGCGTTTCCTTCCACCGCTCGATCGTGCGGTCCGACCGGCGGCTCACCTACGGCCAGGTCGACGAGCTGTTCTCCGGGCGGGTGCGCCCGGAGGAGCCCTGGGGCGAGCCGCTCGCCGTCGCGCGCGAGGTGGCGGCTGCGCTTCGCGAGCGACGTGACTCGCTCGAGTTCGGCTCCTACGAGCCCACCTTCGACTTCGACTCGGACGGCCACGTGACCGGCGTGCGCTACGAGGAGCAGACCGAGTCGCACCGCATGATCGAGATGCTGATGATCCTCGCCAACGAGCAGGTGGCCGGCTACCTCGCGGACCACAGGCTGCCCACGCTCTACCGCGTGCACGAGCGACCCGAGCCGCAGTCGGTCGCCTTCCTCGCGCAGCAGCTCGCGAGCCTCGACATCCCGACCCCGCCGCTGCCGAAGCAGATGACTCCGCAGCAGGCGGCCGAAGCGGTGACCGAGATATCGAAGATCGTCACGCGCGAGTCGGGCGGGCGGCGCGCGTACAGCGTGCTGGTGCTGCGCGCGCTCAAGCAGGCGTACTACACGCCGCGCAACCTCGGCCACGCCGGGCTGGGCAGCCCGCGCTACTGCCACTTCACCTCGCCGATCCGGCGCTACCCGGACATCGTCGCGCACCGCGCGCTGCTTCAGGGCCTCGGCATCGACCAGGCCGCCACGCCCGCGCACGAGCTGGACGAGGCCGGCGTGGTGAGCTCTGCGTCGGAGCGCGAGGCGATGAAGATCGAGCGCGACGGGGACGACGTCTGCCTCGCTTTCCTGCTCGAGCGGACGCTGGCGGAGGCCGACCCGCAGGAGCCACCGAGCTTCCAGGGCGAGGTGGTCGGGCTGATCGAGAAGGGGGCGTTCATCGAGTTCGGGGAGGAGCGCTTCGAGGGCATGCTGCCGGTGCGCCGCCTGCGCGGCTGGTGGAACCTCAACGAGCTCGGAACCGCGCTCGAGGCAGATGGCTCCGGGCGCCGGCTGCGGCTGGGCGACCTGATCGAGGTCCAGGTGGGGAGGGTCGACGCGCCACGCGGGCGCGTGGACCTGGAGCCCGCCCCTTCATACTCGTAGCGTGGCCAAGAAAGGCAAGCGCAAGGCGGCCCCGGGGGACATCGCCACGAACAGGCAGGCGAGCTTCCGCTTCAACCTGCTGGAGAAGTTCGAGGCGGGGATCGTGCTCCAGGGGTCCGAGGTGAAGTCGCTCCGCGAGGGTGGGGTGCAGCTGAAGGACGCCTACGCCGACGTGAAGGACGGCGAGGTCTGGCTCCGCAACATGCACATCGCCCCCTACAAGCCCGCGCGCGAGAACCACGACCCCGAGCGGCCGCGCAAGCTCCTCCTCCACCGTCGCGAGATCGAGCGCCTGCTCGAGGCGAGCTCCGAGAAGGGCCTCACCATCGTCCCCACCCGCCTCTACTGGAACGGCCCCCGCGCGAAGGTCGAGCTGGCCGTGGCAAAGGGCAAGGACCTCTACGACAAGCGCCGCTCGCTCAAGGAGCGCGACACGAAGCGCGAGATCGACCGCGCGATGTCGGAGCGCTACTAGGAGTCACGGGGGGCGCTCGCCGCTACCCTTCAGGGAGTAGTTGCAAGGGGGCGAACCAGCTTCGACGTGGAGCTGCTCGTCCCGGTGTAGCGAGTCGAGGACTCCGGATCGGCCTCGTTAAAAAATTCCGGAAAACCATAAGTGCGGACTCTCATCGAGTTCAGCCCCTCGCCGCTTAATAAGCCGTGAGGGAGTCGCCCCGGGTATGCCCGCGACCCGGCAAGCGGCTTCAAGCAGCGGGCTCACCGCGACGGTCCGACCCTCGGCCGTCACGGGACAGCTTCGAGGGTGTGGCGCCGGGGACGTATCCCGCGGACTGACCGAACCGGTTGCCGAGATTCGACTCCGACGGGAACACTCGTAGCAAGCATCGGGATGGTGTTCCGCGGACGCCGGGGCAGTGCCGGCCGCCTCCACCTCCAAGGGGGGTCAGACCACAGGGTCTGGCCCCCCTTCTCGTTTCAGCGGGCGCAGGGATTCGTCAGGCCGCCTCGGCGCGCGCCTTCAGCGCTCGGTTCATCGCCTCGAAGCCGCGCCGGGTCGTCTCGAGCCCCCCGCCGAACGGTCGGACGAGCAGGCCGGAGAAGCGCTCCGCCTGGGTGAGGCGCGAGCGGTCCGGGCCGAGCGGCTCGATCTCGAAGCTGTGCTCGCCGTCGAACAGGCCGGGCAGCAGGAGCCGGCCGAGCCAGCGCAGCTCGCGTCCCGGCGTGGCGACGAGCACCGTGGGCTTGAAGGTCATCGAGCGGCCGCCCGGCGGCTGGATCTCGACCCTCAGGCGCGCGCCCTCCTCGAGCTCGCCCCGCAGGCTCTTCACGAACGGGTTCCAGTCGGGATAGGCGCCGGTGTTCGCGAGCTCGCGCCAGACGGTCTCGGCGGGGGCGTCGATCTCGGTCGTGTGTGTGATGTAAGCTAACATTGTTAGCCAGGTCTAGCTAACAGCGTTAGCTTATGCACGAGCGCAGAGCAGAAATCGTTGCCGCGGCCCTCGAGCTGCTGGAGCAGGAGGGGGCGGAGGCGCTCTCCATGCGGCGCATCGCCGAGCGCGTCGGTATCCGCGCGCCGTCGATCTACAAGCACTTCCCGAACAAGGAGGCGCTCGAGGCGGCGATGATCTCGGTGGGTTTCGAGCGCACCGCCGAGGCCCTTGGCCGGGCCGACGACGGCCTCGAGGCGATCGCGGCCGCCTACCGGAGCTTCGCGCTCGAGAACCCCCACCTCTACCGGCTGATGACGGAGCGCGCGCTGAAGCGGGAGCTGCTCGCGCCCGGCGCCGAGGCGCGCGCGGCCGCGCCAGTGCTCGCGGCAGCAGGCGGCGACTCCGACCTCGCCCGCGCCGCCTGGGCGTTCGCGCACGGGATGACGATCCTGGAGCTGGACGAGCGCTTCCCGCCCGACGCGGACCTGGAGGCGGCGTGGGCGCGGGGTCTCGCCGCATTCACCCGAAAAAGGTGAGACAAGCTGGACGGGTGGAGCTACCTTCGACCGGATGCCCACGCTGACCGCCGGCCTCGCGGCCATCATCGTCCTGTCCCTCGCCGGTCCCGCCCTCGCGGCTGACCGCAACGGCGCTGACTACATCGTGCCCGGGAGCTACATCGTCGTGCTCGAGGACTCGGTGCAGAGCGTCTCGCGCCAGCTCGCCGAGCACGAGCGCCGCGACGGGTTCGACGCACGGCGGATCTACCGCACCGCGCTCAAGGGCTACAGCGCGAAGCTCACGCGCGCCCAGGTGCGCGACCTGAGACGGGACCCGCAGGTGGCCTCCGTCGAGCCGAACCGCATCGTCCACGCCACCGACACGCTTGCCGGCGGCGAGGCGGTGCCCACCGGCATTGCCCGCATGGGCGCCGCTTCGGCAAGCGCCCGGCAGGCTAACTCGGCGAGTTCCGCCGCCGTCGCGGTGATCGACACCGGCGTCGACCTCGACCACCCCGACCTGAACGTCGCGAACTCGGCCGCTCGCAGCGGCTACAACTGCGTGACCCCGGCCGCCGCCCCGAACGACGACAACGGCCACGGCACGCACGTGGCGGGCACGATCGGCGCCACCAACGGCGGCAGCGGCGTCGTGGGCGTGGCGCCCGGCACCGAGATCTTCCCGGTCAAGGTGCTGAACGCAAGTGGCTCCGGCACGTGGGAGCAGATCATCTGCGGCATCAACTGGGTGGCGGCCAACTCGGCGAAGTACGGCATCGCCGTCGCGAACATGAGCCTCGGCGGTTTCGGAAGCTCGGCTGACAACGGCGCGTGCGGCGCCACCAGCGCGCTGCACCAGGCGATCTGCAACGCGACCGGCCCGAGCGCCGGCGTGCGCTTCGCGGTCGCCGCCGGCAACGACGCCTGGGCCTACCCGGACGCGAGCCTCCCGGACGTGCCGGCCGCCTACGACGAGGTGGTCACCGTGACCGCCTACGGCGACTCGGACGGGCTCAGCGGCGGCGGCGCGGCCCCGTCGTGCCGAACCGGCGAGGCTGACGACCGCTACGCCTCGTTCTCGAACTGGTCGAACAACGCGACCGACAACGCGCACACGATCGCGGCGCCGGGCGTGTGCATCAACTCGACCTGGTTCGGCGCGGGCGCCGGCTACAACACGATCTCGGGCACGAGCATGGCGACGCCGCACGTGGCCGGCGCGACGGCGCTCTGCGTCGGCAGCGTCGCGACCGGAGCCGGACCGTGCGCGTCCGACACGAACGCGGCGTCGCTCGTGACGAAGCTGCGCTCGACGAACAGCGCGTACGGATTCAGCGGCGACCCCTTCCGCCCGGTCAGCGGCCGCTACTACGGCTACACCGCCGTGGCGGGCACCCCGAGCCAGGCGCCGGGCTTCACGCTCGGCGCGTCACCGGCCAGCCGCAGCGTCAGCCGCGGCCAGTCGACGACGTACGCGATCACGGTGAACCGGACCAACGGCTTCGGCTCGGCGGTCTCGTTCTCCGTCAGCGGCCTGCCGAACAGGGCGACGGCGTCGTTCAGCCCGAGCTCGACCACCGGCGGCAGCTCGACGCTCACGGTCACCACGAACTCGCGCACAACCCGCGGCACCCGGACGCTCACGATCACCGGCACTGGCGGCGGCGTCTCCCGCACCGTGCAGGTGTCGCTCAGCGTGCTCTAGACCGTGGACCGAGGCGCCGTCGATCGGTCAGGTGGATGACAAACGTGGCGGAAAACGCAACGATCGTCATCCACCTGCGTTCGGGCGGTCCTCGATGCCGTCCTACGGGCTAGGCGGGGTCGTAGGCCGGCTCCCCGTGAGCCTCGGCCATCGCGCCGGCCGGGCTCTCCGAGCGCAGCACCGTGACGGCGGCCACGATCGCGACCACCGCGGCCGCGGCGCCGATCAGGTACGCGAGGTGGTAGCCGCCGTTCAGCGCCTCGAGCCGACCCTCGCCATCGGCGAGCAGGCGCGCGGTGCGCTCGCTGGAGAGCGTCGCGAGCAGCGCCAGGCCGATCGCGCCACCCACCTGGCCGGTCGTGTTGACGAGCCCCGACGCGAGCCCGGCGTCCTGCGGCGTCGCGCCGGACATCGCCAGCATCATCAGGGCGGGGAACGCCACGCCCGCGCCGGCGCCGAAGATGAACAGCGTCGGGAACAGGTCGGTCAGGTAGTTGCCGTCGACAGGGGCGCGCGCGAACAGCAGCATCGCCACCAGCAGAAGGCAGAGGCCCGTGATCAGGACCCTGCGCGGTCCGAAGCGCATGTTCAGCTTGTCCGTGAAGCCCAGCGACAGCACGCCCATCAGCAGCGATCCCGGCAGGAACGCGAGGCCGACCTCGAGCGGCTCATAGCCCAGCACGAGCTGCATGTAGAGCGCCCCGAGGAAGAAGATCCCGAACATGCCGACAACCAGCAGCGCCATCACGATGTTCGCGCCCGAGACGTTGCGCGAGTGGAACAGGCGCAGCGGCATGAGCGGCTTCTCGATGCGTGCCTGGCGCCAGAGGAACGCCGCTACGAGGGCGATCGAGATCGCCGCGAGGATCAGCGTCTGCGCCGAGGCCCAGCCGTGCTCCTCCACGCCGAGGATCGTGTAGACGGCCAGCATCAGGCCGGCCGTGACGAGCACCGCGCCCGGGGCGTCCGCGCCCTCGCGGATCCCGAGGCCGGGGTTGCTCTCGACGAGCCGGAGCGCCAGCAGCGCGGTCACGATCCCGATCGGGACGTTCACGAAGAAGATCCAGTGCCAGCTGATGAGGTCGGTGAGCACGCCGCCGGCGAGCAGCCCGATCGAGCCGCCGGCCGACGCCACGAAGCCGAACACGCCGATCGCCTTCGCCTGCTCGCGCGGCTCGGGGAACATCGTCACGATCATTCCGAGCGTGACCGCCGAGGCGGCCGCGCCGCCGGCGCCCTGCACGAAGCGCGCCGCGATCAGCATCTCCTGGGTCTGCGCGAGCCCGCACAGGAGCGAGGCGAGCGTGAACACACCGAGCCCGGCGAGGAACACGCGCCGGTGCCCCAGCAGGTCGCCGAGGCGCCCCGACAGCAGCAGCAGCCCGCCGAAGGCGATCAGGTAGGCGTTCACGACCCAGGCGAGGTTGCTCTGGGTGAAGTCGAGGTCGGTCTTGATCGACGGCAGCGCGACGTTCACGATCGCTACGTCCAGCACCACCATGAATTGGGCCGTCACGATCAAGGCCAAGGCAAACCATCGTTTTCGCGAGTCGAGCAAAGTCATCTGTGACTCCAATCGTTGAGTTCGTCCACGATCATACACAACAACGATTGTCTGCGCTACTCTTCTTTCCATGAATCCCACACAGACCGAGACACAGGCCCGCCAAGCCCGGATTCCGGAGGAGCTCCTTGGGAGCACGCTCTTTCTCCTGGCCCGTCTGGGTTACGCGCTCAAGGCGCGGCTGATCGAGGAGTTCGAGCAGGAGGGGTTCACCCTGTACCAGTACGGGGTGCTGGTGACCCTCAGCATCGGGACGTGCGGAACGCAGGCGACGATCGCCGACATGCTCCATCTCGACCGCAGCCAGCTCGTCGGCGTGCTCGACGAGCTCGAAGGA
>JAXDIL010000185.1:0-3934 GCA_034664005.1 Thermoleophilaceae bacterium
ACGGCTACATGTACGAGTACCCCGTCTCACGCTTCTACTGCGACGCCAAGGTGCTCGAGATCGGAGAGGGCACCAACGAGATCCAGCGCCTCGTGATCGCGCGTCACCTGGGGTGCTGATGCAGGCGCTCCGTTGGCACGCGGCGCACGACGTGAGGCTCGAGGAGGTCGAGCCGCCGACCCCCGGCCCCGGCCGCACGCTGGTGGAGGTGAACCTGTGCGGGATCTGCGGAAGCGACCTGCACGAGTACCGGGATGGCCCGAACCTGATTCGCTCCGACGCTCATCCGCTCACCGGGCAGGCGCCCCCGATCACGCTCGGTCACGAGTTCTCGGGGGTCGTCAAGGAGCTCGGGGCCGCCGCCTCCTCGCCCCCCGTCGGCACCCGCGTGACGGCGGACGCCTGCTGGCGCTGCGGAAGCTGCTCGGCGTGCCAGGCCGGCGACTACCATCGCTGCCGCCTCGGGGGATCGATCGGACTGCACTCCGACGGCGCGTTTGCCGCGTACGTCGTCGTGCCGGACTACTGCCTCGTGCCCATCGACGAGCGCGTCTCGGACGAGGTGGCGGCGCTCACCGAGCCGTTTGCGGTGGCGCTGCACGCACTCGAGCGGGGAGGCCTGTCTGCCGGGCAGGATCTGCTCGTGTTCGGCTTCGGTCCGCTGGGGGCCGCCTCCGCGCTCACCGGGCGCGCGCTCGGGGCGCGCGTCTTCGTCGTCGAGAAGGACGATCGGCGGGCCGCGGTCGCGGCAGAGCTCGGGTGCGTGGTCATCGAAGCCGGCGATGACGCCGACCGCCGCGCGCGGCGGCTCATCGGCGCCGGCGGCGCGGATGTCGTCGTCGACTCCACGGCGGTGCCGGCGGTGCTGGCGCAGGCGGTGGAGAGCGCAAAGCGGGGCGGGCGGATCGTGCTGGTCGGGCTCGGCGGGCCGCCGGCGGACCTGCGCACCGACCGGCTGGTGCTCTTCGAGCGCTCGATCGTGGGCAGCCTGGGCTACCGGCACGACCTGCCGAGGGTGATGAGGATGTTCGCCGACGGGTTCGTGGATCCGGCGGCGCTCATCGGCGACGTGGTGCCGCTCGGCGAGCTGCCCGGGCTGCTCGAGCAACTGACGGTTGACACCGGAGGACGGATCAAGATTATGGTTGACCCTCGTGGCTAGGCGGCGGGAAACTACGAAGCCCCCAGCCCGGCGCAAGGCCAAGCGGGCGACCGGCTCGAACGGCGATCCGGTGAGCTCCCGCTACGACAAGCGTCGCGGTGAGGTCATCGACGTGGCGGCGCGGGTGTTCGCCGAGCGCGGCTACCACGCCACCTCGATCGAGGACCTGGTCGAGGCCACCGGCCTCCAGCGCGGTGGGCTCTACCACTACATGGAGAGCAAGAAGGACCTGCTCAGCCAGATCCACCACCGCTTCATCGAGCCCCTGCTCGATGACGCCCGGGAGGTCGTCGAAGCCGGCGGTCCGCCCGACGAGGTCCTGCGAAGGCTCGGTCATGCGCTGCTCAACGACATCGCGTCGTATCGCGATCAGGTGACCGTGTTCCTGCACGAGTGGCGGATCATCGAGAACGACCCGGAGTGGGGCGAGATCCGCAAGGCACGCAAGGACTTCGAGAACCTGGTCGCCTCGGTGCTGAAGCGCGGGTCCGATGAGGGCGTCTTCGCCATCAAGGATCACCGCCTCGCCGTGCTGGCCTTCCTCGGGATGTTCAACTACAGCTACCAGTGGTTTCGCCCCACCGGCAGGACCTCGGCGGAGAAGATCGCCGACGTGTTCGTGGACATCTTCCTGGACGGCATCCGGGCCTGACGCGACATGGCGAGTGTGCTCGAAGACGTCCTCGTCGCAGGGGCGGGCATGACCCCGTTCGGGAAGTTCCCGGACCGGGGCCTGAAGGAGCTCGCGAGCGTGGCGGCCGCTGAGGCGCTTGGCGACGCCAAGCTCGCCGCCGCCGACGTCGACGCGGTGTTCTTCGCGAACGCCACTGGCGGGCTCGTGACCGGCCAGGAGATGATCAGGGGCCAGACGGCCCTGCGCGAGACCGGGCTCCTGGGGATCCCGATCTTCAACGTGGAGAACGCCTGCGCCTCCGCCTCGTCCGCATTCCACCTCGCGTGGATGTCGGTCGCGTGCGGGCAGTACGAGGTGGCTCTCGCGATCGGGGCGGAGAAGCTCGTCCATCCCGACAAGCAGCGCTCCTTCGACGCGTTGGGCGCCGGCATCGATCTCGAGCGCCGCGCGGAGCTCGAGCGCTTCGTCTACGGCGGCGACGGCGCCCCGCAGGGCGCACCGGGCTCGATCTTCATGGACATCTACGCCGAGCTGGCGCGCCGGTACATGGACGAGAGCGGGGCCACTGCGGCGGACTTCGCGCGCGTGGCGGTGAAGAACCACCGCCACGGAGCGCTGAACCCGAAGGCCCAGTACCGCGACGAGGTGACCGCCGCGGAGGTCCTCGGAAGCCGGATGGTGAGCGATCCCATCACGCTCCTGATGTGCTCGCCGATCGGCGACGGCGCGGCCGCCCTGGTGCTGTGCTCCCCCGAGCGCGCTCGCCACAGCGGCGCCGACGCGGTGCGCGTGTGCGGGTCGGCGCTCGTGTCGGGAACCGACGACGGTCCGCCTGCGGCCGTTCGCGCCGCCCAGCGCGCCTACGAGCAGGCGGGGCTCGGGCCCGAGGACCTCGACGTCGTAGAGCTCCATGACGCCGCCGCGCCAGCAGAGCTCCAGATCTACGAGGAGCTGGGGCTGTGCGCCCAGGGCGGGGGCCCGGCCCTGCTCGCATCCGGCGACACCGAGCTCGGCGGGCGCGTACCGGTCAATCCGAGCGGGGGCCTGCTGAGCAAGGGTCATCCAGTGGGCGCCAGCGGGTGCGCCCAGCTCGTCGAGCTCACGGACCAGCTCCGCGGCCGTGCGGGCGCTCGGCAGGTGGAGGGCGCGCGAACCGCCCTCGCGGAGAATGCGGGCGGCTTCCTGGGCCCCGACCACGCCGCCGCGGGCGTGACCATCCTCTCCCGTTGAGTCCGCACGGATGAGCACGGTTTCCGTCGGATCGATCCTCGAGGCGAGCTACTCGCGCTACGCCCGGCGACCGGCCCTCCTCGACGGCGATGCGACGGTCACCTACGCGGAGCTGGGAAGCCGCGTGCACCGCGTGGCGAGCGGCCTGCGCGCCCTCGGGGCGGTGAAGGGCGATCGCGTGGCCATCGTCTCCGGGAACAGTCCATCGTTCATCGAGGTCGCGCATGGGGTCTTCGTCGGCGGCTTCGTCCTCGTCGCGCCGAGCGGCAAGCTGCATCCCAACGAGATCTGTCACATCCTCGAGGACTGCGGAGCTCGTGTTGTCGTCGTGGGCCCGGAGTGGGCGGAGCCGATCGCCGCCGTCCGCTCACGCCTGACGTCCGTCGAGCAGATCGTCGTCCTCGGAGAGCCTCCTGCCGGCATGACCGGCTACGCCGGCCTCCTCGAGCTCGGCAGTCCTGAGCCGCCGCAAAGCCTGCCGGGCGCCGACGACCTGTGTGCGCTGCTCTACACCTCAGGCACCACGGGGATGCCGAAGGGGGCCATGCTCACGCATCGCAACTGGGCGGCGATGATTCGCAACTCGATGATCGAGCTACCCCCCATCGAGACCGACGACATCGTGCTGCACGTGGCACCGCTGAGCCACTTCAGCGGCTACGTGGCGCCGACCTACTTCGCGCGCGGCGCCGCCCATGTCGTTCACGGGTCCTTCGACCCGCCCGCTGTGATTGACGCGATCGAGCGGCATCGCATCACGGTCATGCCGCTCGTGCCGACAATGCTGAACATGCTCCTCCCCGACGCCGAGCGTGGGTCGCACGACTTCTCCAGCATGCGGACGATCGTCTACGGCGGCTCCAGCATCGCCCCGGACCGCCTGGCCAGGGCGGTCGGCGTGTTCGGGG
>JAXDIL010000019.1:0-28431 GCA_034664005.1 Thermoleophilaceae bacterium
GGTCGGGGACCTCGTGTCCAAGTCCGAGGGCGAGCTGGCCGCGATCCCCAACTTCGGCAAGAAGTCGATCGACGAGGTCATCGAGACGCTGACCCAGCGCGGCCTCACGCTCCGCAACGACTAGGCTGTCCCGACGTCATGCGCCACCAGAAGACCCGTCACAAGCTCTCCCGCGACAGCGCGCACCGCAAGGCGCTGCTCGCCAACCTCTGCATCGAGGTCATCGACCACGAGCGGATCAAGACCACCCAGGCCAAGGCCAAGGCGGTCAAGCCGGAGATCGAGAAGCTGATCACGCTGGCGCGCAAGGGCGACCTGTCCGCGCGCCGGCGGGCGATGTCGATCCTCCAGCACCCCGACAAGGCCGTGATCTACAAGCTGTTCGAGGAGATCGCCCCGCGCTACGCCGACCGCGCCGGCGGCTACACCCGCATCCTGAAGCTGGGACCGAGGAAGTCCGACTCCACCGAGATGGTCTTCCTCGAGCTCGTCTGAAGCCGCGATAACCGTCGCACTTCGGCGTCCTCGGCCTTCGGCGTGCCCAGCACGCCTTCAGGCCTGCGTCCTTGGATTGCTCGGTTCTCGCGTCCCCAAGACGAGCTCGATCGAGCTGGTCTAGCGCCTCTCGATCGAGATCAGCCTGTCCTTCCTGTCCGCGCGGGCCGAGTCGGTGTCGAAGCCGCCGTGCGCCTTGTCCTTCTTGCCGTCGCGCGTGTTGAAGCTGTCCTTGCCGAAGTTGCCGTAGAGCACGTCGCGCCCGCCGCCGCCCTTGATGCGGTCGTTGCCCGGGCCGCCGTAGACGAGGTCGTTGCCGCCGCGGCCGTCGATCGTGTCGCCGCCGCCGAAGCCGCAGATGATGTCGTTGCGCTTCGTGCCCTTGATGCGGTCGGCACGCCGCGTGCCCTCGATCGTGCAGATCGACGAGGAGCCCTTGCTCGGCGGCCTGTCATCGAAGCCGGGGGGTGCGTTCGGGCCGCCGTCCTGCGGCCGGTTGGGCGGGGGCGGCTGGATCGTGATCGACCACTCGTCGAGGACGATCGTCCGGCTGCTGGGCTCGCCCGTCTCCGTCAGCAGCCGCAGCGGCCCGATCCGTGGGCTGTCGGGGTCGAGCACGAGCTCGCCGTCCTCTCCCTGCACGTCCCTCAGCGAGTTGGCGAGATAGGTCGTGTGTGACTCGGTCGCGTCATAGCTGCCGCAATCCTGTGCCTCGTTGTCCTCGTGCGCGCCGAGCAGCGACATCGTCAGGTGGGCCCTGCCGTCCTCCACGTGGCCGTTGATCTCCACCTCGTAATTCGGTGAGGTCGTGACCGGCACGTCACACCCGAATGGCACATCGTCCTGGCGCCCGTCGAGCCGCCAGGTCGCGGACTGGAAGGTGCCGTCGCCGCGCCCGCTGATCGAGCCGAACGCGTCGATGCGGAACGAGTACGTGAAGCGGCCCTTGTAGACGTGCTTCGAGTCGACGACGTCGGTCTGGTCGCTGCTGTTCGTGTGGACGTAGTGGTCCGACGTGCCGGTGCCCACGCCGGTGAACGGGCCGATGAAGGCGCTCGCGGGCGCGGCCGCGCCGAGCGCGACCAGGACGGTCAGGGCTGCCGCACGTCCGATCATGTCTCCGAGAACCTCCTCAGCGCCTCGCGGCCGCCGGTTGGGATTGGGTCGCCGTGCGCCAGGAGGAGCACGTCGAAGTCGAGCTGGTCGGCCAGCTCGGCGAAGCCGCGCTTCAGGTCCGCCTTGTCCTTGTCCGGGTCGCCCATGTACTGGTCCGGCACGAAGTGCAGGTCATCGCCGTAGCGCATGGCGCCGTCGGCGACGCTGAGCGCGTTCACCGAGGGGATGTGGAGGGCCGTCTCGTCTGGGCTGAGCCCGCCCACCTGGTGCGCGGTGACGGCGCCTCCCACCAGGGGGTCGGCGAAGTCGTACGGCTGGATCGGCGTGTCGTCCGGGTAGTCGTGCATACCGGTGCGCGGCGCGCTGACCGTCGCGCCGAAGCGCTCGGCGGCCTCCAGGCTGTCGCGCAGGTGGTGCCGGCAGGTGAGGAGGATCTCCTCGATGTCGTCGACTTCGTCGGGCACGGCGATCGGATCCAGCAGCAGCTTCAGCTCCGGAAGCCAGTATGCGCTCACCGGGACGCCGAGGTTCGGATGGGTGGTTTTCCAGTGCTGGACGCCGGGGGCGATCTCCTCCATCTGCCTATTCTGCAACAAATCCTGCAACTTGCAGGAAAATGTCCTGATACAACGACGGACGTCCTAACGCCGAGTCGCGCCACCTCAGGGTGGGGCGAGCGGGGGAACCGATGCGACCTTCGGGTCGCGGGGGCGAATCGCCCGGGCTCTGCCCGGGCGTAGCGCACAGCGCGAGCCCGTCAGCTCACCTCGCAGGCGGAACCCGACAGAAGGTTTCCAAGCCGTGCAAAGGAAGGCCGTATCCGCCCTAGTCGCGCTCGCGCTCGCGTGCGGCATCGCCCTGATCCCGCCCGCCGTGGCGGGCGCGGAGGTCAAGGCAAGCGCCGCGAGCAAGCGCGGCGACGTCCGCGCGCTCCAGCGCAAGCTGGGGATCGCGGCCGACGGCATCTTCGGCCCGGGCACCGAGCGCTCCCTGAAGCGCTGGCAGCGCAAGCACGGCCTCACCGCCGACGGCATCGCCGGGCCGGCGACCCGCTCCGCGATGGGGCTCGGCGCGGGGCCGGTCCTGAAGCGGCGCGGCCACCGGTCGCAGCACCGGCGCAGCCACGCGGGCCGCGCCGGCGGCGTGCGCGCGCTCCAGCGGAAGCTCGGCGTGCCGGCGGACGGCGTCTTCGGTCCAGGCACCGAGGCGGCTGTGAAGCGCTGGCAGGCGAGCCACGGGCTCGCGGCCGACGGCGTGGTCGGTCCCCAGACGCGCTCGGCGCTCGGCCTCGGCTCGGGTGCGGTCCTGAAGCGACGGCGAGCAGGCACCGGCGGCGGAGATCGGAGCGGGCGGCTCACGCGCCTGATCCGCGCGGCGAACCGCATCGCGTCGGCGCCCTACCGCTACGGCGGCGGGCACGGCAGCTACCACGACTCCGGCTACGACTGCTCGGGCTCGATCTCCTATGCGCTCCACTTCGCGGGCCTGCTCCGCACGCCGCTCGACTCGTCCGGCTTCGAGAGCTACGGCGAGCCCGGGCCGGGACGCCGCGTGACGATCTACGCGAACGCCGGCCACGCCTACATGACCGTCGACGGCCGCCGCTTCGACACGAGCGCCATCCGGGAGACCGGCTCGCGCTGGACGAGCACCCCGCGCTCGTCGTCGGGCTACGTGGTGCGGCACCCGCGCGGTCTCTAGCGGCGTCGGGAGGCCCCCGCGTGCGCGAGGCGGGAGAATCCGCCGCATCGTGCTGAGCACCCTCCGCCGCGTCCGCCGGCGCTTCCTGCCCGCGCACATCCGCGCCGACATCCGCGACACGGAGTTGCTCGTGGCTCTGATGGAGGAGCTGCTCGAGCCCGACTCCGACTGCCTGGACATCGGGGCACACGCCGGGGGTGTGCTGCGCGAGATCGTGCGGCTGGCTCCGCGGGGGAGGCACGTGGCCTGGGAGCCGCTGCCGGAGTTCGCCGACCGGCTTCGCGCTGACTACCCGGGCATCGAAGTGAGGCAGGCCGCCCTGTCGGACTGCGCCGAGGAGCGCGAGTTCGCCCACGTGGTGGCCGATCCGGGCTGGAGCGGCTTCGTGGCGCGCCCCACCCCGGCCGGGGGCGAGGTCGAGACGATCAGCGTGCGCACGGAGCGTCTCGACGACGCGCTGCCGGAGGGCGTCGAGCCCGCGTTCGTGAAGATCGACGTGGAGGGCGCCGAGGAGCAGATGCTGCGAGGCGGGCTCGAGACGCTCCGCCGCCACCGCCCCGTGATCGCCTTCGAGCACGGCCTCGGGTCGGCGGACCACTACGGCACCACACCCGAAGCGGTCCATCGGCTGCTCGCCGGCGAGCTCGGCTACTCGATCCACGGCCTGGACGGCGACGGTCCCTACGACCAGCCGCGCTTCACAGAGATCTTCAACGCCCGCGAACGCGTGAACTTCGTAGCGCGCCCGTAACGAACGAGAGCTCGGACGTAGCGCGCGCGAGGACCGGCAGCCGATGTGTGCTGAAAATTGGGCGCTATACGCGCAATATTCAGCGCACCTCCCGGAAGACGGCGGATAATGCGGGCGTGGGTTTGCTCTACGACTCGATCGGCGAGGGCTACAGCTCGGTTCGTCGCGAGGACCCGCGCATCGCGGCGCGGATTCGGGCCGCGCTCGGGGATGCGCGGACGGTTGTGAACGTGGGCGCGGGCACGGGCGCGTATGAGCCCCCGGACCTCGATGTGGTCGCCGTCGAGCCCTCGGACGTGATGATCGCTCAGCGCCCCGAGGGCGCCGCGCCGGTGGTCAGGGCGCAGGCCGAGGAGCTGCCGTTCGAGGACGGGAGCTTCGATGCCGCCATGGCTGTGCTGAGCGACCATCACTGGAGCGACCATGAGCGCGGCCTGGCGGAGCTGCGGCGCGTGGCCCGGCGGGTGGTGCTGTTCACATGGGAGCCGGCTACGGCAGGCGACACCTGGATCGTGAGCGAGTACTTCCCCTGCTTCGAGGAGCTGATCCCGCAGGGCTACCGGCTCGAGATGACCGTCGAGCGCCTCGGCGGCGGGGCGCGCATCGAGACCGTGCCGATCCCGCACGACTGCCTCGACGGCTTCTTCCACGCCTACTGGCGGCGCCCGCACGCGTACCTCGACCCAAACGTGCGCGCCGGCGTCTCGGTCTTCGCACTGATGGACCCGGGCTGCCGCGACCGGGGTCTCGCGCGCCTCGCCGCCGACCTCAGGTCCGGAAAGTGGGAGCGCCGCCACGCCGATCTGCTCACGCACGACGAGCTCGACTGCGGCTACCGGCTGGTGGTTCACCCGGCATAATCCCCACAAACCCGATCGACTTTCTGCTACTTTCGCGTCGCATGCAAAGTCGACTGAAATTGTGGACAATGATCACCGGTGCGCTCGTCGCACTCGCCGCCCTCGCGAGCGGCTGCGGCGGCCAGTCGTCGGATGCCTCCAGTGGGGGCAGCGGCAGTGGCGGCAAGCTGACGCTGGTGGCCTACTCCACGCCGGAGGAGGCCTACAAGGAGCTGATCCCGGCCTTCAACAAGACGTCTGCTGGCAAGGGCGTCAGCTTCAGCCAGTCCTACGCGGCGTCCGGCGAGCAGTCGCGCGCCGTCGAGGGCGGCCTGCCGGCCGACGTCGTGGAGTTCTCGCTCGAGCCCGACATGACACGGCTCGTGGACGCAGATCTCGTCGACAAGGGCTGGAACACGAACCAGTACAAGGGCAACGTCACCAACTCGGTCGTCGTGCTGATGGTCCGCAAGGGCAACCCCAAGGGCATCGAGGACTGGGACGACCTCGTGACCGGCGACGTCGAGGTGCTCGAGCCCAACCCGTTCACCTCGGGCGGGGCGAAGTGGAACATCATGGCCGCGTACGGCGCCCAGCTCGAGAAGGGCAAGTCGCCGCAGGAGGCCCAGCAGTACCTGGCCGAGCTGTTCAAGAACGTGCCGGTGCTCGACAAGAGCGCGCGCGAATCGCTCCAGACGTTCTCGAGCGGCAAGGGCGACGTGCTCCTGGGCTACGAGAACGAGGCGATCCTCGCGCAGCAGAAGGGCGAGGACATCGACTACGTGGTGCCCGACCAGACGATCCTGATCGAGAACCCGGTCGCGGCGACGAGCGAGGCGAAGGATCCGAAGCTCGCGCAGAAGTTCGTCGACTTCCTGTACACGCCCGAGGCCCAGAAGATCTTCGTCGGCAAGGGCTACCGCCCCGTCGTCGAGGGCACCCCGGGCGCGGACAAGTTCAAGCAGCCGGCCGACCTCTTCGACATCACGAAGTTCGGTGGCTGGGACAAGGTGAACACGGACTTCTTCGATCCGGAGAAGGGCGTGGTGGCGAAGATCTTCCAGTCACAGGGGAAGAGCACTGCCAGCGGATAGCGCAGTCGTCGCGCCGCCGAGGGCGCTCCCGGGACCGGGAGCGGCCCTCGGTCGCGGCGTGGCCGTCGCCTATCTGAGCATCGTCGCGCTGATCCCGCTCGCGGCGGTGGTCTTCAAGTCATTCGAGAACGGCACGGACGGCTTCTGGACCGCGGTGACCAACCCGGAGGCGGTCGCGGCGCTCAAGCTGACGCTGATCGCGTCGCTGATCGTGGTGATCGTCAACGCGTTCTTCGGCACACTGATCGCGTGGGTGCTCGTGCGCGACGAGTTCCCCGGCAAGAGCATCGTCAACTCGCTGATCGACCTGCCCTTTGCGCTGCCGACGATCGTCGCCGGCATCACGCTGCTCGCCTTCTACGGGCCGGAGAGCCCGGTGGGCGTGAACGTGGCGTTCACGCGCACGGCGGTGGTCCTGGCGCTGCTGTTCGTGACGCTCCCGTTCGTGGTGCGGGCCGTCCAGCCGGTGCTGCTCGAGCTCGACCGCGACATGGAGCAGGCCGCCGAGTCGCTCGGCGCGAGCCGGGTCACGGTGTTCAGGCGGATCATCCTGCCAAACCTCCTGCCGGCGATGCTCGCGGGCGGCGGGCTGGCGTTCGCGCGCGCGATCGGCGAGTTCGGCTCGCTCGTCCTGCTGGCAGGGAACCTCCCCTTCAAGACCCAGGCGGCGTCGTTCTTCATCTTCTCCCAGGTCGAGAGCGACAACCCCGTCGGCGCCTCTGCGGTGTCCGTGGTCCTTCTGGTGACCGCGCTGCTGATCCTGCTCGCGTTCGGGTGGTTCTCGAAGAGGGCGCTCAGGCATGAGGAGTAAGTACGCGCTCCGCTTCCTCGCGCTGGGCTACCTGGCGCTGCTGCTCGGCATCCCGGTCGTGCTCGTCTTCGTGAACGCGTTCCAGGACGGGATCGGCGCCGCCTGGTCCGCGGTCTCGACGCCCGAGGCCCAGCACGCCTTCTTCCTCACGCTCGTGATGGTGGCCGTGGCAGTGCCGCTCAACACGATCTTCGGTGTGGTGGCCGCGCTCGCGATCGTGCGGCAGCGCTTCCGCGGTCGCGCCCTCCTCAACGCGCTGGTGGACCTGCCCTTCGCGGTGTCGCCCGTGGTCGTGGGGCTCGCGCTGCTGCTCGTCTACGGCCGCCGCGACGGCTGGGTCGGGCCGTGGTTCGCCGAGCACGGCGTCCAGATCATCTTCTCGACGCCGGGCATGATCCTCGCGACGATGTTCGTCTCGTTGCCGTTCGTCGTGCGCGAGGTGATCCCGGTGCTGCGCGAGATCGGCACCGAGCAGGAGCAGGCGGCGGCCACGCTGGGCGCCGGCCCGCTGCAGACCTTCTTCCGCGTGACGCTGCCGGCGATCCGCTGGGGCGTGGCTTACGGGGTCGTGCTCACCACGGCGCGGGCGCTCGGCGAGTTCGGCGCGGTGAGCGTGGTGTCCGGGAAGCTGTCCGGCCAGACCGAGACCGCGACGCTGTTCGTGGAGAACCGCTTTCAGCGCTTTGACGAGACCGGCGCGTATGCTGCCTCGGTCGTGCTCGCGCTGCTGGCACTCGTGACGCTCCTGGCCATGAACGTGATCAAGCCGAAGGAAGCCCAAGCATGAGCATCGTCGTCGACTCCGTCTCCAAGCGCTTCGGCGACTTCACCGCGCTCGACGACGTCTCGCTCGAGGTGCGCGACGGCTCGCTCACGGCGCTGCTCGGGCCGAGCGGCGGCGGCAAGTCCACGCTCCTGCGCGTGATCGCCGGGCTCGAGACGCCCGACAGCGGCACCGTTTCGATCGCAGGCGAGGACGCCACCCGGACCCCGCCGCAGCGCCGCAACGTCGGCTTCGTCTTCCAGCACTACGCCGCGTTCAAGCACATGACCGTGGCGAAGAACGTGGCGTTCGGGCTCACGATCCGCAAGCGGCCGCAGGACGAGATCGACGCCCGTGTGGACGAGCTCCTGAAGCTCGTTCACCTCGACGGCTTCGCCCAGCGCTACCCGTCGCAGCTCTCGGGCGGGCAGCGCCAGCGGATGGCGCTCGCGCGGGCGCTCGCGGTGCAGCCGCGCGTGTTGCTGCTCGACGAGCCCTTCGGCGCGCTCGACGCCACGGTTCGCAAGGAACTGCGGGCCTGGCTCCGGCGCCTCCACGACGAGGTCCACGTCACGACCGTGTTCGTGACCCACGACCAGGAGGAGGCGATGGAGGTCGCCGAGCAGATCGTGGTGCTGAACAAGGGCGGGATCGAGCAGGTGGGCTCGCCCAAGGAGCTCTACGAGAGTCCCGCGAACGAATTCGTGATGAGCTTCATCGGACCCGTGTCCGAGCTCTCCGGCCGCTGGATCCGCCCCCACGACGTGGATATCCTGCGCGAGCCCGCCGACGGCGCCGCCGAGGCGATGATCGACCGGATCGTCCACCTCGGCTTCGAGGTGCGCGTGGAGCTGAGCCTCGGCGACGGCGACACGACCTGGGTCCAGATCACGAAGGCACAGGCCCAGGAGCTGGAGCTGGCCGACGGCGAGATCGTCTGGCTGCGGGCGAGCACCGCTCCGACCGCGGCGGCCGTGGGTTAATGGCGATGGATGAAGGCTCTCGTTCGTCTCGTCGCAGTCGTTCTGGCGCTTGGCACACTCGCTCCGGCGGCGCAGGCCTCCTTCCCTGGCCGTAACGGTGCCGTCGGGTACGCGTTCAGCAGCGTCAGCGGGGACGCCAGCCCGTTGATCGAGAACGCGGGGCTTGCTACGAAGCAGCTCGGCAACCAGCGGGAGCGAACGCTGGTCCACTGCGAGCGCCTGGAGGGCGTGCCCAGCAGCGGCGACTGCACGGTGACCGAGTTCCGGTCGCCGTCGTACGCCGCCAACGGGCTCAGGATCGTCTTCGACGCCGGCAACGATCTCGGCCTGATCGACGCGGGCGGCGGGCCCATCACGCTGCTGGACAACCTGACCGAGAACGCAGGCGACCCGGCCCTCTCGCCCGACGGCAGGCGCGTCGTCTTCACCGGTCCGAACGACCATGGCGGGACCGACCTGTTCGTCTACCGCCTCGGCAGCCTGTTCTTCCGGACGATCGTGCAGGACGCCGGCGAGCCCGCATGGTCGTCGCGGAACCGGATCGCCTACGTGCGCGACGGCAACATCTACACGTCGAACTGGAAGGGCGGCAAGCGCCGGTTCGTCACCTCGGGCAGGTCGCCGGACTGGTCGCCCGGAGGCGGCCGGCTCGTGTTCGTCCGCCCGGGCCCCAACAACACGTTCTCGTCGTCGAACGGCCGCATGTTCACGATCGGCGCCCGCGGCCGCGGCCTGCAGCCCGTCTTCCCGCGCGTGACCGACGCGATCGAGCCGGTCTGGTCGCCCGACGGCCGCTGGCTCGCCTACTCGGTCTTCGAGAGCGGCATCTTCGCGAAGCGCCTCGGCAGCCGCCGCCCCGCCGAGCAGGTGGCGATCAGCCAGCCGGGCGGCGAGGGCGGCTCGGTGAGCTCGTTCGACGCGACCTGGCGTCCGCGGCCGCGCTGAGCCGCTCTAGCGTCTAGCGCCGTGACCAGGCGTCCGGGGCGTCGATCAGCCGCTTCAGGTGGTTCGGCATCCGGCCGGCCACGACGTCGGCCAGGGTCAGCTCGTCCACGACGGACCTGAGGCTCGCCCGGACGGCGATCCAGACGCTTTGGAGGTGCTCTGCGGCGCCGTCGTAGTCGAGATCCTCGGGCGCCTCGCCTCGTACGGACGCGAGCGGGCCGTCCACGGCGCGGATCACCTCACCGATGGTGACCTCGGAGGGCGTGCGGGCCAGCCAGTAGCCGCCCTCGGCGCCGCGCTGGGAGCGGACGATGCCCGCGTGGCGCAGGTCGATCAGGATGTTCTCGAGGAACTTCAGCGGGATCGCCTGCGTCTGGGAGAGCCACTCGCCCTTGACGGGACCGTCGCCGGCGTCGGCGAGCTCAAGCAGCGCGCGCACCGCGTAATCGCTCTTGGCCGAGACCTTCACGGCCGCCATTCTGACGATAGGCTCGCTCGGTGGACGTCGACTCGATCAAGGAACGCAATCGCCGCATCTGGGGGCTCGGCGACTACAGCGATCTCTCCGCGGCTCTGCGTCCCGCCGCGGAGGCGCTCGCGGACGCCTGTGCCGTCTCCGCGGGCCAGGAGGTGCTCGACGTCGCGGCGGGCGACGGCAACTTCGCGATCGCCTGCGCCCGCGAGGGCGCGTGGGTTGTCGCCTCGGACCTCGCGCCCGGCATGGTCGAGCGCGGCCGCCAGCGCTCGGAGGCCGAGGGCTACTCGGTCGAGTGGGTCGAGGCCGACGTCGAGGCGCTCCCCTTCGACGACGGCCGCTTCGACTGCGTGGGGTCGGTCTTCGGCGCCATGATCGCGCCGCGCCCGCGCGTCGTCGCCGAGGAGCTCTTCCGCGTGGTCCGGCCCGGCGGCACGGTCGGCATGACGGCGTGGACCCCGCGCGGCTTCTCCGCCGAGCTGTTCAGGCTCGGGCGGAGCTACGCGCCGCCCGCGGACGACCAGCCGTTGTCGGACGAGTGGTCCGTCGAGGAGAACATCCGCGAGCGCTTCGACGGCCTGGCCGCCCGCTTCGACCTCGACGTGCGGGAGCTCGTCTGGCGCGCCGGGTCGCCCGAGGAGCTCGTGGCGATGATGGGCACCTCGGCACCGCCGTGGGTGGCCGCGAAGCAGAACCTGCCGCCGGAGCGCTGGGAGTCGCTCGTAGGCGAGGCGCTCGAGCTCGCCCGGCGCTGGGCCGGTGACTCGAGGCCGATCGAGCTCGAGAACGAGTACGCGCTGATCGTCGCCCGCAAGCGCGGTTGACCGCCCGGCTCCGGCTCGAGTACGACGGCTCGGACTTCGCCGGCTGGGCGACGCAGCCGGGGCTGCGCACCGTGCAGCAGACCGTCGAGCAGGCGCTCGCCACGGTGCTGCGGCGCGAGCTGAGCCTCACGGTCGCGGGCCGCACCGACCGCGGCGTGCACGCGCGCGGGCAGGTGGCGAGCCACGCGGGCGAGCCGGCCCCGGTGCGCAACCTGAACGCGCTGCTGCCGCCCGACGTCGCCGTGCTGGCGAGCGAGCCAGCGCCCGACGGCTTCGACGCGCGCCGCGACGCGCGCTCGCGCACCTACCGCTACCGCCTCCACACCCGCAGCGCCGCGAGCCCCTTCGAGCACGGGCGCGCGCTCTGGTGGCCACGCCCGCTCGACCGCGAGGCGCTCGACGCGTGCGCGGCGGCGCTCGTCGGCACGCATGACTTCACCGCGTTCACGCCCACGGAGACCGACCACGTGCGCTTCGAGCGCGACGTGTTCCGTGCGGAGTGGGTCGAGGAGCCAGGCGACGTGCTCGCCTTCTGGATCGAGGCGGACACGTTCATGCGACACATGGTGCGCGTCCTGGTGGGCACGATGCTCGAGGACCCGGACCCCGCCCGCTTCGCCGAGCTGCTCGCCGGCCGGCCGCGCAGCGAGGCGGGGGCGACGGCGCCCGCCCAGGGGCTCTACCTGGAGAGCGTCGCATACCCTTGAGCGAGCGCACATGAGAGTTCTCCTGACAAACGACGACGGCATCACGGCCCCCGGCCTGAACGCCATGCGCAGGGCCCTCCTCGAGCTCCCGGACGTCGAGCTCGAGGTGATCGCGCCGGACTCGAACCGGAGCGCCACCGGCCGCGCCGTGACGCTCCGGGATCCGATCTGGGTCGAGGAGGTGGAGTTCGGCGACGGCACCAGCGGCTTCGCCACCGACGGCACGCCCGTGGACTGCGTGCGCTTTGCCGAGCTCGGCCTGATCGAGGCGCCGCCGGAGCTGATCGTCTCGGGCATCAACCACGGCGCGAACCTGGGCGACGACATCACCTACTCGGGCACGGTCGCCGCAGCTCTCGAGGGAATCATGCTCGGCACGCCCGCGATTGCGGTGTCGCTCGTGCGGGGAAGCGAGTTCGAGCCGCTCGCGGCCTTCGTCGCTCGGATGGTCGAGGAGCTCGAAGAGGTGCCCATGCCCGCCGGCACGCTCCTGAACGTGAACGGGCCCGGTGGCGAGGTCACGGGCGCGTGCGCCTGCAGGCTCGGAAAGCGCATCTACAACGACAGGATGGAGCTCACCGAGGAGGAGGACGGTCGGCGGCGCTACCGCCTCTACGGCGACGAGCCGACCTACGAGCACGAGCCGGGCACGGACTTCGCCGCGATCGCGGAGGGCCTCATCGCGGTCACGCCCATCCACTTCGACCTGACCGACCAGGCGGGAGTCGAGGAGCTGGCGGGCTTCGACCTCCAGCGGCTGCTCCGCCCTGCCACAGAGGCCGTTGAGTAGCGCCACCGACGCCGCCGCCCGCGCCGACGAGCTGCGCCGGCAGCTCGAGCACCACGGGCACCGCTATTACGTGCTGGACGATCCGGAGATCTCGGATCCGGACTACGACGCGCTGCTGAACGAGCTGCGTGAGCTCGAGGCCGAGCATCCCGAGCTCAGGACGCCCGACTCACCGACCCAGCGCGTCGGCGGCCAGCCGCTCGACAAGTTCGAGGAGGTGCCGCACCTCCAGCCGATGCTGTCGCTCGCGAACGCGCGCAACGAGGAGGAGCTGGCCGCCTGGGTGCTGCGGAGCGAGCGCTACCTCGCGCGGCAGGGCGTGGAGATGGGCGACGTGAACTTCGTCACGGAGCCGAAGATCGACGGCCTGGCGATCTCGCTCGTGTACGAGAACGGCGTGCTGGTGCGCGCCGCCACGCGCGGCAACGGCGAGGTGGGCGAGGACGTGACGCAGAACATGCGCACGATCGGCGCGATCCCGCTGCGGGTGGAGGACTCGCCGCCGCTGCTCGAGGTGCGCGGCGAGATCTACATGCCGCTGGCGGCGTTCGCGCGGCTGAACGAGCAGCGCGCCGCGGCGGGCGAGCCGACCTTCATGAACCCGCGCAACTCGGCCGCCGGCTCGATCCGGCAGCTGGACCCCGCGCTCGCGGCCTCACGCCCGCTCTCGATGTGGTGCTACGGCGTCGGGCGGGTGGACGGTCTCGAGTTCGACACCCACTCCGAGTGGCTCGAGTGGCTGCGCGCGCACGGCTTCCGCGTGAACCGCGACGTGGAGGTGCACGACACGGTCGACGAGGTGGTGGCCGCCTGCCACGCCTGGCAGGAGCGCCGCGACAGGCTCGACTTCGAGATCGACGGCGTGGTCGTGAAAGTCAACGAGCTCGACCTGCAGCGCCAGCTCGGCGTGGTCGGCCGCGAGCCGCGCGGTGCGATCGCCTGGAAGTTCCCGCCCACCACCGCGACGACGACGCTGAAGAGCGTCGCCTGGAACGTCGGCCGCACCGGTCACATGGTCCCGTTTGCGGTGCTGGAGCCCGTGCAGGTCTCGGGCGTGATCGTGAAGCTCGCGACGCTTCACAACGAGGAGGACCTGCGCCGAAAGGACGTTCGCGACGGCGACGAGGTGATCGTGATGCGGGCCGGGGACGTGATCCCGCAGGTGGTGTCGCCGACCGCGAAGGCACAGCGCTCCAAGTCCCGAAGCGACCCGCCCTCGCCCCCTGAGCGCTGCCCCGCGTGTGACACGCCGACCATCAAGCCCGAGGGCAGTGTGTGGACGATCTGCCCCAACAGGGCGGGTTGCCCGGGCCAGGTCTTCCAAGCGGTCAAGCACTTCGTGGGGGCACTGGACATCGATGGGCTCGGAGAGGAGAACGTGCGACGGTTCCTGTCCGAGGACCTGATCAAGGACTCCGCGGATCTCTATGAGCTGACGCCTGAGCGCCTCGCCGAGCTGGAGGGCTTCGGCGAGATCTCGGCGCGGAACCTGATGCACTCGCTCGAAGCCTCGAAGCAGCAGCCGTTCGAGCGGGTGCTTTACGGGCTGGGCATTCCAGGCGTCGGCTACGTGAACGCGCGCAACCTCGCTCGCCACCTGCGTTCGATGGACGCGCTGCTTGCAGCGACCGAGGAGCAGCTCGAGGAGGTCGAGGGGATCGGCCCGATCATGGCCCGAACCATTGTCGAGACGCTCGCCGAGGATCGAACCCGGGAGCTCGTCGAGCGGTTGAGGAGGTCTGGACTCAGCATGCGCGAGGAGGGCCCCGCGCTGCCGGCCGAGGGCCCGCTCGTCGGCAAGACGCTGGTGCTCACCGGCACGCTGCCGAATCTGACGCGCGAGGACGCCGCCGAGCGCATCGAGGCGGCCGGGGGCAAGGTCACGGGCTCGGTGTCGAAGAAGACCGACTACGTCGTGGCGGGCGCCGACCCCGGCTCGAAGCTCACGAAGGCGCAGGACCTCGGCACGGAGATCCTCGACGAGAACGGCCTGCTCGCGCTGCTCGGCTGACGGCTCAGCCGAGCCGGGCGATCTCCTGCAGCATGCGGTCCTGGATCCGGCGTGCGCCCGTGGGGTAGACGCCGTTCATCAGAATCGAGAAGACGTAGCTGTCGCCCGACAGCGTCTCGCAGTAGCCCGACAGCGCGCTCACGTTCGAGAGCGTTCCAGTCTTGCCCTGGCAGTGGTCCCTGGCCGGGCCACGCCGCATGCGGTCGAACAGCGTGCCGTCGCGCCCCGCGATCGGCAGCGAGTCGAGGAAGGGCTCGAAGTCGCCGCGCGCCCGCATCGCCGTGAGCAGCCGGACGATGCTGACGGGCGATGCGCGGTTCCCGCGCGACAGGCCCGAGCCGTCCACGAGCGTCGCCCGCGCGCCCAGTCCGCGTGCGAAGGCCGCCGCCACGCGCGTGCCGGCGCGCGTGGTGCCGCGGCCGTTGGCCTCGAGCGCGAGGTCCTTCAGCAGCGTCTCGGCGAAGAAGTTGTCCGACGGCTTGTTCGTGATCCGGAGCAGGCGCTCCATCGGGGGCGAGTCGACGCTCGCCAGCAGGGTCGCGTCGACCGGCGTCACGCCCGCCCGAGGCTTTAGCCGCACCCGGATCTGGCGCGCCTCAAGCGCGTCGTCCAGCCGTGCGGCCGCGAAGGCGGGCGGGTTCGCCTGGAAGCCGCGCCCGCCCTCCGTGAACAGCCCGCGGTTGTAGGAGAGCCCGCTCAGCGGGCCGACCCAGACCGAGACGCCGTAGCCGGAGTCCGGACCGCCGCGGAGCGAGTCGAACGCGGACTCGTCGCCGTACACGCGGCCCGTGACGCGCTGGATGCCGGCGTCGTCGAGCGCCACGGCCAGGTCTTGCACGGTCGCGCCGCCCCCGTAGGAGCGCGTCGCGAAGCGGCGGCTGCCGAAGGTCGGGTCGCCGCCGCCGCGCAGGTAGATGCTGCCTCGGTAGACGCCCGCGGTGTCGAGCTCGCCCGTGCCGAATACCTGCGTGGCCAGGGTCCCCTCCGAGCCGAAGCGCGCAAGTGCGGCCGAGGTGGTGAACAGCTTGGTGTTCGAGGCCAGGATGCGCGGCGTGGTCTCGCGCCAGCGGAAGATCGCCCTGGGCTGGTCGCCGCTCACCTCCACCACGTAGGCGCTCGAATAGGCGCCGGCCTGCCGGATCTGCTTCGTCAGCCGCTTGACCAAGAGGCCCTCGTCCTGCGCCGCCGCGGCGGCGGGCAGGAGGGCGAGCAGTGCTATGGCGAGCAGGGCGACACGGCGCATCACGGTCCGTGAACACGCTAGCGACAAGGCCGGAGCGGTCATACTGAGGACGGATGGGCGAGGTCGTCAGGCTCGAAAAGCCGTCCCAAAAGGACAGAAAGACCGTAGGCAAGCCGAAACGGCGCCGCCCGCGGCGCTCCCGCACCGCCCTGGTGCTGGGCGGCGGCGGCTTCACCGGCGGCGTTTACGAGATCGGCGCCCTGCGGGCGCTCGACCTGCTCGCGGTGAACCGGACCGTGAACCAGTTCGACGTCTACGTCGGCACGAGCGCGGGCTCCTTCGTGGCCGCGCTCACCTCGAACGGCGTGACCCCCGAGGAGATGATGCGGGTCGTCAACCAGCAGGTGCCGACGCCCTTCAAGGACGTTGACCGCGGCACGCTGATGCGGCCCAATGCGCTCGAGATCGCCCAGAGCGCCGCGCTCATGCCGCTCAAGATGCTCGGCCTGGCGCGCACGATGCTGGGACAGATCCGCTCGACATCGGTGATCGACCTGGCCGTGGGGCTCGCCGAGGCGCTGCCCTCGGGGCTGTACGACGGCAGCGGCATCCAGGAGTACCTCGAGAGCGTCCTGGGCGACCCGGACCGCGTGAACGACTTTCGCCTGCTCGAGCACGACCTGTTCCTGACCGCGACGGACCTCGACACCTGCGAGCGGATCGTCATGGGCGGCCCCGGCTGGGACGACGTCCCGATCGCTCGCGCGGTCGCGGCCTCCAGTGCGCTCCCGATGGTCTACAAGCCGGTCGAGATCAAGGGGCGGCACCTCGTGGACGGCGGCCTACGCTCGACCACGAACGTGGACATCGCCGTGGAAGCGGGCGCCAAGTTCGTGGTCGTGGTAAACCCGCTGGTGCCGTACGTGAACGACTTCCAGAAGGCGATCCCGACGATGCTCGGAAGCCGGGTGCGGCGGGTGGCTGACATGGGCCTCCCGCAGATCGGCTACCAGGCCTTCAAGCTCCTGGCCCACCAGCGCCTCCACGAGGAGGTGGGCCACTGGCGCGACAAGTACCCCGGCGTGGACATCATCCTGATCGAGCCCGATCCGAACGACGAGCTGATGTTCGAGACGAACATCCTCAACTTCACGCGCCGGGTGGAGATCGCCCGGCACGGCTTCGAGTCGGTCACGCTGAAGCTGGCGCAGGACTACGACGAGCTGAAGGCCACCTGCGCGAAGCACGGCATCGACATCTCGGCGACACGCGTCCGCAAGGTCGTGAAGAAGTTCGCCGAGGAGCGCGAGAAGACCGCCGCCTGGCGCCGCATCCTCGAGCAGACCACCGGCGCACTGCTACGCCAGTCGGGCCAGGCCTAGCCCTCCGCCTTCGGCAGCAGGGCGTGGCCGTCGACGACCGCGCTGGCAACGTCCACGATCTTGCGGTTGGTCGCACGCGAGTGATTGCGCAGCAGGCCGAAGGCCGCGTCCTCGTCGACCGAGTGGCGCTCCATGAGAATGCCCTTCGCCCGCTCGGTTACTGCGCGCCGCCCGAACGCTCCCTCGAGGTCGTGATACTCGGTGAAGCGGCGCAGGACGATGTCGATGGAGTTCTGCCATTCCCCCGACTCGGTCTCGCTCTCGCCGTCGGTGATGTAGGCGAAGATGCCCCGCTTGGAGGCCTCCTTGACGAAGTCTGGATTCGTCTCGTGGATGAGCAGGATCACGGGGCAGGACGCCTCATGGACGATCCTCTCGATGAGTGCGAGCGCGTGGTCGGAGTTCGCGCCAAGTCCCACGAGCGCGACGTCCGGCCGCTCGCGCGCCGTCACCGGGCCGACCTCGTCGACGTCGATCTCGCGAGCGATCACCTCATGTCCCAGGGCGGCGACGATGGGTGCCACCAGCGCAAGCCGATCGCGACGCTCGTTGGCGATCAGCACGCGAAGGTGATCGGTCTCGCGATAGCTCATTCGCTCGTGAGATACCCAGTTTAGGCCCGTCTTCTACCGGGTGGTGGTACGCTGCGATTGCGGTCCGCCCCAAGAGCTCGGCAGCCGCCTCCCCGGCCCGAAACACCCGGTCGGCCCGAACGGTCGGCCCATTCTGCGGTCGATGAACCACCCAGCTGTTGGAGGCGGGATGTCAGGTCCGGGTACCACGGGTTTCGAGGTTGCTCTTGAGGGAGGGGTCGAGGCCGCCCACGCCGCACGTCGTGCGCTTGCCACGAACGGCTGCCAGCTTCCACGCGAGCTGCGCGACGATGTCGCGCTGCTCGTCACGGAGCTGGTCTCCAATGCCGTTCGGCACGGCGGCGGTGCGAGCGACAGCCGTCTCCAGCTCGAGTTCCGGAGGTGCGCCGACCGCATCCGCGTGGAGCTGCTTCACCCCGGGTCCGTCTTCGAGCCGCCGCCGTCTCCCCCGTCGAACGGCGGCTCCGACGGCGGCTGGGGCCTCTTCCTCGTCGATCGCATCGCAGAGAGCTGGGGCGTCCGGCCCGACGCGTCCGGCACCTGTGTCTGGTTCGAAATGGCGGCAGCACCCCCCTAGGCATCACGAAAGGCAGGGAATGGACTCGCATCCTTCCTCACACAACCTGGCGGCCAGGATGGCCCGTTGGAGCAGCAAGCACCGTAGGAAGGCCTTCTGGGGGTGGCTGCTGTTCGTGATCCTCGCCTTCGCCATCGGCAACGCGGCCGGGCCGACCCTGATCTCCGACCTCGACAACCTGAACGGCGAGTCGCACGACGCCGAGGTCGCCCTCGATCGTGCGGGGCTTCGGCCTCAGTCGGAGGTTGTGTTCATCCAGAGCGACAAGCTCACGGTCAAGGACCCGCAGTTCCAAGCCGCCGTCACCGATGTGACGCAGCGCCTTCCGAAGGTTCCGTACGTCCGGAACGTGAAGTCGCCTCTGCTCGGCGAGAGCGCGGTGTCGAAGGACGGCCACGCAGCGCTCGTGGACTTCGAGGTGGCCGGCGACTCGCTCGAGGCCAAGGACCGGATCGATCCAGTGCTGGCCGCGGTCGCTGCCGCCCAGAAGCGACATCCGGATCTCGCGGTCGAGCAGTTCGGTAGCGCGAGCGCGAACAAGGCGGTCAACGACACGATCGCCGACGACCTGACCAGCGCCGGCACGCTGTCGCTGCCGATCACGCTGATCCTGCTGACCCTCACGTTCGGGACACTCGTGGCGGCCGGGGTGCCGCTCTGGATCGGCCTGAGCTCGGTGATGGCCACGCTCGGCCTGGTGAACCTGGCGAGCAAGATCCTCCCGATCGACGGCAACCTGTCCGCGGTGATCCTGCTGATCGGGCTCGCGGTGGGTGTGGACTACTCGCTCTTCTATCTCAAGCGGGAGCGAGAGGAGCGGGCCGCCGGTCGGAGCGAGGAAGCCGCCCTCGAGGCGGCGGCGGCCACGTCGGGCCGCGCGGTGCTGATCTCAGGGGCGACGGTCATGCTCGCCATGGCGGGCATGCTCATCAGCGGCGACAAGACGTTCATCTCGTTTGCCATGGGGACGATCCTCGTCGTGGCGGTGGCCGTGTTCGCGTCCCTCACGGTTCTTCCGGCGATGCTGAGCTGGCTCGGGGACCGCGTCGAGAAGGGCCGGCTCCCGATAGTCGGCCGGCGGCGGGAAGGGGTGCGCCAGTCGCGCTTCTGGACCTCACTCACCGGCGCCGTCATGCGACGGCCCGGCGTTTCGCTCCTGCTCGCGGGCGGCCTCTTGGTGGCGCTCGCCGTTCCGGCGCTCGGCATGAAGAGCGTGACTAGCGACATCGACGAGCTGCCGGGAGAGCTCCCGGTGATCCAGACCTACAACCAGGTGAAGAAGATCTTCCCGGCCGAGGGCGTCACGGCCACGGTCGTGATGGAGGTGGATGACGTCAAGGCGGGCGGGCCGACGACGGGCATCGCCGCGCTGATCGACCGGGTGGACAGGTCGCCGAAGTTCTTCAAGCCCGGCACCGAGCTGATCGAGAGCAAGGACGGGACCGTCGCCCAGATCAACATCCCGACGATCGGGAGCGGTACCGACCAGGCGTCGCTCGACGCTCTGGCAAAGCTCCGCGACGACGTCGTGCCCGCGACCGTTGGGCAGGTCGAGGGGGCGACGGTCAACGTGACCGGCGACGCCGCGGCCTCTGCGGACTTCAGCAGCAACCTCAGCCAGCGGCTGCCGCTGATCTTCGCGTTCGTGTTCGGCCTCGCGTTCCTGCTGATGCTGGTCACGTTCCGCTCGATCGTGATCCCAATCAAGGCGATCCTGCTGAACCTGCTCTCGGTCGGGGCCGCCTACGGCGTGCTCGTGCTGGTCTTCCAGAACGGCAACTTCGAGAGCCTGCTCGGCTTCACGTCGAACGGAGGGGTCACGAACTGGCTACCGCTGTTCCTGTTCGTGGTGCTGTTCGGGCTGTCGATGGACTACCACGTGTTCATCCTGTCGCGGGTCAAGGAGCTCCATGACCGCGGCATGAGCACGGACGAGGCGGTGAAGCAGGGGATCGCGACGACGGCAGGGACGGTGACGAGCGCCGCCGCTGTGATGGTCGGCGTGTTTCTCGTCTTCGTGACGCTGAGCTTCCTGGACTTCAAGGAGCTCGGGCTCGGCCTTGCCGCCGCGGTGCTGATCGACGCCACGATCATCCGCGGCGTCATGCTGCCCGCGGCCATGAAGCTGCTCGGCGACTGGAACTGGTACCTGCCGAGCTGGCTCGAGTGGCTGCCGCGGCTTGGCGGTGAGGGAGAGGCGCCCGGGCCGCCGCCCGCGGACCCGCCTGCCCCGGAGGCCAAGCCACCGCGCCCCGCGCCCATGCCCGTCTAGAGCAGGTTCTCGATCGCGCGCAACAGGCGGCGTGAGGCCGCCTCGTCGCGCACAGCGGCACGGATGTGGTGGTCCTCGCCGAGCGGACCGCCGGGGGCCACGATCACGCCCTGCTTTCGCAGCGCGTTGGCGAGCGCGTCGCCGCTCATGTCACGGACCCGGATCCAGAGGAAGTTGGCCTGGCTGTCGGTCACGTCGACGCCCAGCTCGCGCAGCTGCTCGGTGAGCACGCTGCGCTCGCGCGCCACGGCCTGGCGGCGGCGCTCCAGCTCGGCGTCGCCGCTCCGCAGCGCGTACTCCACGGCGGCCTGGCTGAGCGCGTTGATGCCGAGCACGGGCGCGGCGGCGGCGAGCAGCCGGGAGTCGGACCCGACGATGTAGCCGGCGCGCAGCCCCGAGAGGCCGTAGATCTTCGAGAACGTCCGCACGACGGCGAGCCGCGGGAAGGCCTCGACGAGTCGCAGGCAGGCGTCCACGTCCTCCACGTCCTGAAAGTGGACGAGCGCCTCGTCGAGCAGCACGTGGACGTGGTCCGGGAGCCCCGAGAGCAGCGCCCCGAGCTGGTCGGAGCGGATGTAGGTCCCCGTCGGGTCATTCGGGTTGCAGATCACGACCGCCCTGGTGCGATCGTTCACCGCGTCCAGCACGGAGCCGTCCTCGACCGACACCGGCGTGGCCCCCGCGTGGGCGGCCATCAGCGGGTAGAGCGGGTAGGAGGGCCCCGGCATCACGAGCTCGTCACCCGCCGAGAGCAGCGCCAGCGCCGCCGAGTGGAGCAGCTCCGCGGCCCCGTTCCCGAGCGCGATCCGGTCCGGCTCGAGCCCGTGCCGCTCGGCGAGCAGCCGCCTGGCCGCGGTCGCGTGGCGGTCGGGGTAGCCGTTCACCCGCCCGCGCGCACGCGCGATGGCCGCGTTCACGATCTCCGAGTACGGGAGCTCCGGCCACTCCGTCCCGGCCAGGTCGATGTCCGGTGCGCGCTCGAGCGCGGCCTGCTTCTCGCGCCGCCGCCGCTCGCGCCGCTCCAGGTTCAGCGCGGCCTCGTCGATGTCGTCGAACTGCCTGTAGTAGTCGCGAAAGCCCACGCTAGGCGCCGGGCGCGAGCGTCGGCCCCGGCCCCTGGATCACGAAGAACCAAATCGTGAACAGCACCAGCGCCACGCCGACGCTGGCGGCGAAGATGCGCTCGAGCGCGCCGCGCTCCTGCCTGTGGCCCGCGGCGCGGCGCACCAGCTTCCAGGCGTGGTCGACCCGCTTGGCGAGCGCCATCGTGAGCATGAGCGACGCCAGGCAGCCGATCATGATCGTTCCGATGCCCGCTGTCACGTAGCCGGTCAGGTACTGCACCTGCGAGCCGATCCAGAACCACGCCAGCGGCTGCGGCCCGAACAGCGACAGGCACAGCACCAGCTCGATGGCGAGCAGCCCGTGAGCGAACAAGCCATCGAAGCGCCGGCGCCGCTCGGAGGTCGGCTCGACGGCGTGGTAGCGCACCGGCGCGGTGCCGGGGCGGCGGCCGATGAACAGTCCGCCCGTATCGGTCGGGTCGTTGCTGGCCAACGCCTCGGAGGCTAGCTAGCGGGGTGCGTCGTAGACGTGGTCGACCACGTCCGCGAACTTCTCGTGCACGACGTTCCGCTTGACCTTCAGCGTGGGCGTCAGCTCGCCCGTCTCCTGCGACAGGTCGTGGTCCAGGATCTGGAAGCGCTTGATCTGCTCGACCGGTCCCACGTGCGAGTTCACCTCGTCCACGGCCTTCTGGACCTCGGCGCGGACCTGCTCGTCCTCGGCGAGCGCGGGCAGCGAGGCGTCCTCGAGGCCGAGCTGCTCGGCTAGCGCCGGCGCCTCCTCCGGGTCGAGCGCGATCAGCGCGATCAGGTACGGCCGGCGGTCGCCGATCACGACGGCCTGCGAGATCCAGCGATTCTGCTTCAGCCCGTTCTCGAGGTTCGCGGGTGTGATGTTCTTGCCGCCCGCCGTGATGATGATGTCCTTCTTGCGGCCCGTGATGTAGAGGAAGCCGTCCTCGTCGAGCCGGCCGAGGTCGCCGGTGTGGAGCCAGCCGTTCTCGAGCGTCTCCTTCGTGGCGTCGTCGTTCTTGTAGTAGCCCTGGAAGATGTTCGGGCCCTTGATGAGCACCTCGCCGTCGTCGGCGATCCGCACCTCCACGTCCTTCTGCGGCTTCCCCACCGAGCCGAAGCGGAAGTTGTTGCCCTCGGGCCGGTTGACGGTCGCGCTCGTGGAGGTCTCGGTCATGCCGTAGCCCTCCATCACGGGCACGCCGGCGGCGTAGAAGAACTCGAGGATCTCCGACGCGATCGGCGCCGCGCCGGTCACGCACTCGCGCATGTTCGTGCCGAACAGGCCGCGGACGTTCTTGAAGAGCTTCTCCTCGGCCTGGTCGAAGGCAGTCTGGAGCTCCGCGGGGACCTCCTCGCCGGCCTCGCGCATCATCCGGACCTTCACGCCCACCTTCACGGCCTTCGCGAGCCCCTCCTTGTCCTCGATCTGCGAGGTGGCGAGCGTGTAGATCTTCTCGAACATCCGCGGCACCGACGGGAAGAAGGTCGGGTTCACCTGCGTGATGTCGGCGATGATCATCTTCGGGTCGCGCGACCAGTACGCGAGCGCCGCGCCGAGCTCGAAGGTGGCGAACTGGATCAGGATCGCGAACGCGTGCGCGAGCGGCAGGAACAGGTACGACGAGTCGCCCTCGACGAGCGGCGACTGGTCGACCACAGCGTCCGTGATCGCGCGGTAGTTCGCGTGCGACAGCAGGCAGCCCTTGGGCGGCCCGGTCGTGCCGGACGTGTAGATGTACAGGCAGATGTCCTCGGGCGTGACGGCCTGGTAGCGCGCCTCCCACTCGGACGCGTCACGGCCGCGACCGCGCTCGCGCAACTGGTCGAGCGTGAGCGCGTCGCCCAGGTCCGCGTCGCCCGGATCCATGACGACGATGTGCTCGAGCTCGGGGCAGCTGTCCTCGACCTCGCGGACCTTCGCGAGCTGCTCGCCGTCCTCGACGAAGATCGCGCGCGAGTCGGAGTGCTCGAGCACGTACTGACACTCGGACGGCGAGTTCGTCTGGTAGATCGTCACGAGCGTGCCGCCGGCGGTCAGGATCCCGAAGCAGGCCTGCGTCCACTCGGGACGGGTGTGGGCGAGGATCGAGACCTTGTCGCCCGGCTGGAGACCCAGGTCGATCAGCCCGAGCCCGACCTCCTTGACCGCCTCGCCGAGCTCGGCGTACGAGGCGTCGACCCAGTCGTCGCCCACCTTGTAGCGCTGCGCGGGCTTGTCGCCGTACCTCTTGACCGCGAGCGGCAGCAGGTCGGCAATTGTCTTCGAGCCGGTGCCCTGCGCCCCGGCTGCACCGGCGGTGACAGCTTCCATGCGCGGGAGTCTAAGTGACTCCCGGAACTACGCCTTGGCGAGCTCTCGCTTCTGTTGCGCGTCCTTCAGACTGGAGAGGAACAGCGTCTTGTCGATCCGTCCCTGGAAGATCGGAACGCCCATCTCCATACACCGCGAGATGACCTCTCTGCGGTGCATCCCAGCCTCGCGGCCGAGCTCGGTGGGCGTCAGGTGGATCGCCATGTACCTACATCCTCCTCGTCGCTTTGCACAGCGTTAACCTGAGGGTATCGGTTGTGCCGGTCGGCGCAAGCAAGTTCCCGCAAAGTGCGATCAGATGGGGTTGGGGCAGTCCACGAAGCGGTGCTCTACGCCGAACTTCTCGGCGAGGAGCTCGCCCAGCCGGCGCACCCCGAACGTCTCCGTCGCGTAGTGGCCGGCGGCGATGAAATGCGTTCCGCTCTCGCGCGCGTCGGCCATCACGTACTCGGCGGGCTCGCCGGTCAGGAACGCGTCGAGGCCACGCGCGATCGCCTCGCCGAACTGCGACGCCGCCGCCCCTGAGACCACTCCGATGCTGTGCACCCGCTCCGGGCCACAGTCCCAGACGAACGGCTCCTGCCCGAACGCCTCGGCGCAGCGGCGGCGGAGCTCGGCGAGCTCGACGCCCTCGTCCGAGCGTGCCACGAAGCCGATGGTGCGGCCGTGGTAGTCGCCGAACGGCTCCGCCTGCTCGAGTCCGAGCGCCGCGCAGATGAGGGCGTTGTTGCCCACCTCAGGGTGGGCGTCGAGCGGCACGTGGTAGCCGGCCAGCGCGATCTCGTTGTCGAACAGGATCCGCAGCCGTTCCCGCATCGGCGGCGTGATCGAGCGCGGGTGGAAGTCCCAGAACAGGCCGTGGTGCGCGACCACGAGCTGGGCGCCTGCTTCGGCGGCCCGCTCGAACAGCTCGCGGTGCGCCGAGACGCCCGTCACGACCAGCTCGACGTCGCCGGCGCCCGGCACCTGGAGCCCGTTCGGGCAGGCGTCCTCGAACGCGGACGGCATCAGCAATTCGTCCAGGTGTGCAATCAGGTCTGCCAATTGAGCCATTTCGTGGCAGACGATATTTAGAATCGGCGCAATACGGGTACGGCTACCCGACGTAGTAAACCCCTCGCAGGGATGCTCATTTGATCGCCACAGCAGGTACCGAGGCCGCCGACAGCGACCTCGTCAGCGCCGTTCGTGACGGTGACGATTCCGCCTTCGAGGAGCTGTACCGGCGCTACCACGGCCCGATCACCGGATTCGTGTGCCGCATGCTGCGTGACGAGGCTCGCTGCGAGGACGTGGCGCGCATCCGGCGCAGTGCCGACATGAAGGCCTCCTGCGCCACCGACACCGAGATCAACTTCAAGCCGTGGATCTACCAGATCGCCCGCAACGCGGCGATCGACTCCTACCGGCGCACCAGTCACGCCGTCGAGGTCTCCATGGACGCGGACGACGGCCTCCGCGCCTCCGACCGGCACCGCCTCGTCGGCATCGACGGCGGACCGGACTCGGCGCTCGTCACGAAGGAGCGGCTGAACCACCTCCAGGGAGCGTTCGACGAGCTGTCCGACGTCCACACGCGCGTGCTCGTCATGCGCGAGCTCGAGGGGATGTCCTACCGCGAGATCGGCAAGCAGCTCGACCTGACGCGGCCGGCCGTGGAGAGCGCGCTCTTCCGCGCGCGCCGCCGGCTCGAGAGCGAGTACGCCGAGCTCTCCGAGGGCCGCCGCTGCGAGGCGATGCGGGCCACGATCGCGCGGATCGCGGCGGGCCAGCAGCGCGCCACCGAGGAGCATCGGCTCGCGCGTCACGTGAAGCGCTGCGCGGCCTGCCGGCGCAACGCCTGCGAGCTCGGCGTCAAGCCGCTCACGACGCTCGGCACGCTCCGCCAGAAGGCTGCGGCGTTCCTGCCGATGCCATGGCTCTTCCGCCGCGGCAGCGGCGACGGTGGCGGCATCACAAGCTTGTTCTCTACGGGCGCGAATGCAGCTCCCCTGGCGGAACGCGCGGCGGCCCTGGTGGCCGCGGCGGCGCTGGTGGGTGCGGGAGGCGCAGCGCTCGGAGGCGGTGCGCTCGGGGGGGACCGTGCGACGGCTGGGGAGGACCGTCACGCGGCAGAGCACTCCGCGGCAGTGAAAGGGGAATCGCAGCGCGGCGCAGCCGGGCAGGTCGCGGACGGGGAGCGCGCAGTCGCGCGCCGGGCGTCCGGGCGCAGAGCATCCGGTCCGGCAGGGGGCCGCGCGGGCGGTTCGGAGAGCGTGACGGACACGCACGCGGCCGGGCGGCCTGAGGGGTCCGCTCCGGCCGGCGGCTCGAACGTCGTGGCGGGCGGCGGCCTCGCGGGCGGCGACGCCGGCTCGGCGCTCCCGCGCGTGGACACTCCGTCGCCGCCGGATACGGGTGTGAAGCTGCCCGAGATCTCGACGCCGAGCGGTCGCACGCTGCCGAGGGTGCAGCTGCCGGCCGTCGAGGTGCAGCTGCCCAGTGTGGAGTCCGTCACCGACGGCCTCCAGGACGCGCTGCCCTAAGCGGCTGCACGGGTAACCTGCGCGCCGTGGCGAAGAGCACCCCGGCGAGCGGCGGGGACGACGGCTTCCTCGAGTCCCTCATGGACACGAGCCTCTACTCGATGGGGGCGTATTTCAGCGACCAGCATCCCGATCTCGTGGACCAGGTGATCGCGGAGTCGGAGGCGATCGCGGCGGCGGGCCTGCGGGCCTACGCGGAGGAGGAGGACATGACGCTCGAGTCGTGCTTCGAGACGCTTCTGACCGGCCTTGCGGTGCGCTACTACAACGCGGTCGCCGCATAAAACGGACCAATTCGTCCAGGAAGCGTTACCTTTCCCGCGCCCAAGGGAAGACCCAACCGTGGCCGCCGCGATGACTTCGGAGGCGACCTTCCATCACGAGGCTCTGTTCTACGCCGGCGATGACGAGTTCGTCGGCCGTTGCGGTGCCTTCGTAGAGGAGGGTCTCGACCAGGACGAGCCCGTGCTCGTGATGGTCGGCTCGCGCAAGCTCGAGTTGCTGCGCGACGGCCTCGGCAAGCGGGCCGAGGGCGTCCACTTCGCGGACATGGAGGTCGTGGGGCGCAACCCCGCGCGCATCATCCCCGCCTGGGCACGCTTCGTCGCGGACCACGCCGCCGACGGCGGGAGCCACGGCATGCGCGGTATCGGCGAGCCGATCTGGGCCGACCGCCGGCCCGACGAGCTCGAGGAGTGCCAGCTGCACGAGTCGCTCATCAACCTCGCGTTCGCGGCGGCCGACTCGTTCCGGCTCGTCTGTCCCTACGACACCACGGCGCTGCCGGACGACGTGATCGCCGAGGCGCGCCGCAGCCATCCGGTGGTCTCGCGCGAGGGCGAGCCCGAGCCGTGCGGCGACTACTGTGGTGCCGAGAAGGTCGCCGCCAGGTTCTCCGAGCCGCTCTCCGCGCCTCCCGACGGCGCCGAGCACCACACGGTCAGGCTGGACGACCTGCCCGCAGCGCGCCGCATCGTGCGAGCGCACGCCCTGGCTGCGGGCCTGGGCACACGGACCGAGGACTTCGTGCTCGCGGTGAACGAGGTGCTTTCCAACAGCCTCCGACACGCTCAGGACGACGGCAAGCTGCGCCTCTGGGACGAGCCCGACGGGGTCGTCTGCGAGGTGCGCGACCGCGGCCACATCGCGCAGCCGCTGATCGGCCGCGAGGAGCCCGCCGTCGGGCAGCTCGGCGGCCACGGCATCTGGCTCGTCAACCTCGTTTGCGACCTTGTGCAGGTCCGCTCTTCGCCGGAGGGAAGCACGATCCGGATGAAGATGAGCCCGGCCTAGCGATACCCCACGCCGCCCCGCAGGACCGCGCATGATGCGCCTGGCTATGCGGTCTGCGGGGCTATGCGGGGTGAATCGGGAATCGGGCTGACTGGATTTGAACCAGCGACCTCTCCGACCCGAACGGAGCGCGCTACCAGGCTGCGCCACAGCCCGAAGGGTCGAAGGTTAGCGTTGCCATACTGCCGCGGGGTGGCGGTTCGCCGATACATCGCGCTTGGGCTGCTCGCCGCTCTGGTCGGCTGCAGCGAGGGCGACTCCGGCCCGACGATGGCGACGAAGCCGGCGGCTGGTCCGACCATGACCGGCGACGGCGCCCCGGCCGGGCCCGCCGCGCGGCGGCCGGTCAGGCTGCTGCTGCTCGGTCGCTTCGACCAGCCGACCTACATCGGGGCGCCGCGCGGCGATGCTCGCCGCTTCGTCGTGGAGCGCCCCGGCCGCATCCGCGTGGTGAGGGGCCGGCGCGTGCTGGGCGAGCCCTTCCTCGACATCTCAGACCGCGTGACGACCGGCGGCGAGAGCGGCCTCCTGTCGATGGCCTTCGCGCGCGACTACTCGAGCTCGCACATCTTCTGGGTCTACTACACGGACCGGGAGGGCTTCATCCAGATCGACCAGTTCCGCGCGTCGGCGCGCAACCCGAACCGCGCGGACCCGGCCTCGCGGCGGTCCGTCATCCGCGTGGCACACCACCGCTTCAACCACAAGGGCGGCCAGCTCCAGACGGGCCCCGACGGGGCCTTGTACGCGGGCTTCGGCGATGGCGGCGCGGGTGGCGACCCGGACGAGAACGCCCAGAACCTGAGCCGGATGCTCGGCAAGCTGATCCGCATCAAGCCTCGCGCGAACGGCGGCTACTCGATCCCGGCGGACAACCCCTTCCGCGGCCGCTCCGGCGCGCTGCCCGAGAT
>JAXDIL010000039.1:0-2823 GCA_034664005.1 Thermoleophilaceae bacterium
ATCCTCACCCTGGCCGTGGAGCGTGGCCGCCCGCGTGCCCGCGCCGTGCACGTCTCGGGACGCGCCGCCGTGACGCGCGGGGCCGTCCGGCTCATGCTCCAGCGCCACAGCGGCGGTCGCTGGAGGAACGTCGCCGCCGCCTCCGCGCGGCTGCGGGCGGGTCGCTTCGCGCGCTCCTTCCGCGCCCTTCGCCCGGGCCGCTACCGCGTGCGCGCCGCCGCCCACCGGCACCTGACGGCGCCGGTGTACAGGGCGTTCCGGCTCTAGGCCGCGCGCCGGCCGACGGCCGCGAGCGCCTGCTCGACCGCCTCGGCCACGATGTCCAGCTCGTCCGGCCCGAGCCCCGCCGCCATCGGCAGCGCGCAGTGCCGGCCGGCCACCGCCTCCGTGATCGGCAGGTCGAGCTGCCCGGTCAGCTGCCGGTAGTCCGTGAACTCGTGCACGGCGGGGTACCACGTGGTCTGGATCCCCAGCGCTTGGAGCTCCTCGCGGAACGCGTCACGCGCGGCGCGATCCTCCAGCAGCACGGGAAAGGCGAAGTGCGACGAGGCGTCCACGGCGCCATCGTCGAAGGGAAGCTCCAGGCCCGCCATCCCCTCGAGCCGCGCGCGGTAGCCGCGCGCCACCTCGCGGCGCGCGTCGATGTCATCCGCGAGCCGCCCCAGCCGCGAGTGGCCGAGCGCGGCGCGCGGCTCGTCGATCCGGAAGTTGAAGCCCGGCTCGATGATGTCGTAGGTCTCCGCGTGGCCGCGGTGACGATCCCAGGTGACGGTCGTCATGCCGTGCGACCGCAGCGAGCGCACCCGCTCGGCCAGAGCGTCGTCGTCGGTCAGGACAGCGCCCCCCTCGCCCACACAGAGCTGCTTCTTGGAGAAGAACGACAGGCAGCCGAGCTGCCCGACGGTGCCGGCCATGCGACCCGAGTCGGTGAGGGCGCCGATCGCCTCCGCGGCGTCCTCGATCAGCACGAGCCCATGCTCGTCGCAAAGCTGCCGGAGGCGACCGACCGCGGCCGGGTAACCCCAGAAGTGGACGGCGAGCACGGCCTTCGTGCGCGGCCCGATCCGGTGGGCGACGTCGTCCGGGTCGAGCTGCGGCTCGAGGGGCGATCCCACATCGCAGAACACGGGCGTCGCGCCGGCGTAGCGGATCGCGTTCGGAGTGGCCACGAACGTGAACGAGGGGACGATCGCCTCGTCGTCCGGGCCGAGCCCGGCCGCGAGGCACGCGAGGTGGAGCGCCGCGGTGCCGCTCGACACCACCACCACGTTGCGCGCGCCGGTGTACTCCTCGAGCGCCCGCTCGAACGCCTGGGTGCGCGGGCCCATCGTGAGCCAGCCGCTCTCGAGGCACTCGACCACCGCGGCCACGTCCTCCTCGGGCATCGGCAGGTCGCTCAGGGGCACGCGCCAGGTCACGCCGCGAGCACCTCGTCGAGGCCCGCCACGACGCGGTCCTGGTCCGCGGCGGTCATGTGCGGGTAGAGCGGAATCGTGATCTCGCTGCGGGCGGCGCGCTCCGTGTGCGGGAGGCTCACGCCCGCCGCGCGCTCGCGGTACGCGGTGAACTCGTGAACGGCGGGGTAGAACACGCTCGTCTGGACGCCGTGGTCCTCGCGCAGCCGGCGGCGCGCCTCGTCCCGGCGCTCGCTGTCGCGGACGATGATCGGCATCACGTAGCAGCTCGAGTCCGCCACCTGCTCGTCCCGGAAGGGGACGACGATGTCGTCCCGGCCGCCCAGCCGGCGCCGGTACTCCCGCACCAGCTCGCGCCGCCGCGCGATGTCGTCCTCCAACCGCGCCAGGCGCGATAGCGCGAGCGCGGATCGCGGCTCGTCGAGCCGGTAGTTGAAGCCGAGACCGGTCACGTCGTAGGTGCTGGTGCGACCGGTGTGGCGATCCCAGCTCCCCGAGCTCATCGCGTGCGAGCGCAGCGAGCGGGCCAGCTCGGCCACCCGGTCGTCGTCGGTCGCGAGGAGGCCGCCCTCCCCGACCGAGAGGATCTTGTTCGAGAACAGCGAGAAGGCGCCCGCGAGCCCGAACCTGCCGAGCTTCCTGTCACCCAGGACCGCGCTCGGCGCGTGCGCCACGTCCTCGATCAGCACGAGCCCGTGCTCGCGGCACAGCTCCGCCAGAGCGTCCGCCGGCGCCGCGTAGCCCGCGAAGTGCACGACGCAGACCGCCTTGGTGCGCGGTCCGATCTTGCGGGCCACGTCCTCGGGGTCGAGCGAGAGGTCGTGCATCCCGATGATGTCCGCGAAGATGGGCGTCCCGCCGCAGTAGAGGACGGCCGTAGCGGTCGCGGCGAAGGTGTAGGAGGGCACGATCACCTCGTCACCGGGGCCGATCCCGGCCGCCAGGTAGGCGAGGTGCAGCGCCGCCGTGCAGGACGACACCGCCACGGCATGCCTGGCGCCGAGCTGGGCGGCGAACGCCTCCTCGAATGCCTCCGTGCGCGGCCCCATCGTGAGCCAGCCCGAGCGCAGGGCCTCGGCGACCGCGTCGATGTCCTCAGGCATGAGGCGCACGTCGGTGAACGGGATGCCGGGCTCCATGGTCCAGCGCAGCTTAAAGAGAGGTCACCTGGACGTTTGTTCGATGGGTCCCACATCCATCGAGCGCGCGAGGCAGTTCCTGCCGATCAAAACGAGGGGGGAGTCAAACGGCTCCCGGGCGTTTCGAAAGGGAGCTGTTCTTCGTGTCTTGTTGGTCGCGTGTGTTGTGCGCGTTGTTTGTGTGTGTGGTTGGTGTGCTTTGCTGTGGCGGGGTGGCTGTGGCGGCGTCGTCGGATGCTGGGCGTGTGCGCTTCGTGAAGGAGGCGGAC
>JAXDIL010000058.1:0-4817 GCA_034664005.1 Thermoleophilaceae bacterium
CGCCGGACAGAGGCGTCGATGGCCGGGTCCCGCGCGGCGAGCGCTCGCGAACCAGGTCAGATCCGGGAGGAAGCAGCCTTAAGCGATACCGCTCGTGCGCCGCGGGCAAGCCTGGCCGGAGCCGAAGATCGGCGGGCACGCCCGAGGCCGAGCTCCAGAGACGGGTGCACGGTCCACCTTCGTCTTTTTGCATGTCTGAGAGCAGCCTCGAAATCGTCCGCCAGGTAGGCCAGCGCTGGAACGCCGGCGACATCGAGGGACTGCTCGCGCTGTACGCGGACGACATGGTCGTGCAGACCGGCGAGCACTGGCCCGAGCAGGCCACGCTGGAGGGCAAGGCCGCGTTCCGCGAGAGCATCGACGACTGGCTGGAGGTCTGGCAGTCGATCGAGATCGAGACCGGCTCGGTCGAGGCTCACGGCGACCGCGTCGTCGCCCACGGGCGCTGGCGATCGACCGGTCGCATGAGCGGAGTGGAGGGCACGATGCCGATCCACATCGTGTTTACCGTGCGGGATGGGAGAATTGCTCGACTTGAGTGGTTCCCTGACCAGCAGCGCGCCGTCGCAGCCGCGCGCGTCGGCTGACCTCGAGGCACTCGAGGCGGTACAGCGGCGCGTGCTCTGGCTCGCGACCGCGATCGTCCATCACGCCAATCGCGTCCGCGAGAACCGCTCCGGGGTGAAGGTCGGCGGCCACCAGGCGTCGAGCGCGTCGATGGTGAGCCTGATGACCGCGCTGTGGTTCTCGGAGCTGAAGGCGGAGGACCGCGTCTCCGTGAAGCCGCACGCCTCGCCGGTGCTCCACGCGATCAACTACCTGCTCGGCCGCCTCGACCGGCCCTACCTCGAGTCCCTGCGCGCGTTCGGCGGCCTCCAGAGCTATCCGAGCCGCACGAAGGACCCCGACCCGGTCGACTACTCCACCGGCTCGGTGGGCATCGGCGCGACCGCGCCGATCTGGGGCGCGATCGCGCGCCGCTACCTCGAGCACCACCGCTTCGAGGCACCCCCGCGCGGCCGCCAGATCGCCCTGCTCGGGGACGCTGAGCTCGACGAGGGCGCGGTGTGGGAGGCGATCGCCGACCCCTGGGTCGCCCGGCTCGGCGAGGTGCTCTGGGTGGTGGACCTGAACCGTCAATCCCTGGATCGCGTCGTTCCGGACATAGCGTTCGGACGCCTGGCCGGGATGTTCGAGGCCGCCGGCTGGCAGGTGATCACCGTGAAGTACGGGCGCCGGCTCGAGGCGCTCTTCGAGCGCGCAGGCGGTGAGGACCTCCGGCGCCGGATCGACGAGATGCCGAACGAGGAGTACCAGCGCCTGCTGCGCGCCGACGACGCGGAGCTGCGCGCACGGCTGCCCGCGCGGAGCGCCGGGCTGGGCACGCTGGTGGGCGAACTGCCGGACGACGAGCTGCGCCGCGCGTTTCGCGACCTCGGCGGGCACGACATCGGCAAGCTGATCGACGCCTACCGGGCCGTGCAGCACGACCGGCCTACGGTGATCTTCGCCTACACGATCAAGGGCTGGTCGCTGCCGATCGAGGGCCACCCGGAGAACCACTCGGCGCTGCTCACTGCGGAGCAGTTCGCCGAGCTCGGCAGCCAGCTCGGGGCGGACCCGGAGGATCCCTGGAAGCCGTTCGACGCGGGCAGCCGCGAGGGACAGCTCGCGGCGGCGGCCGCCACGGCGCTCGCGCGCGAGGAACCCGGACCGCGCACACCGCCCGACGTGCCGCCCGCGCTCGGCCGCAAGCACCGCGGCCAGGAGTCGACCCAGCAGGCGTTCGGCCGCTTCTTCGTCGACCTCGTGCACGAGGCGCCCGAGGTGGCCGAGCGGGTGGTGACCGTGAGCCCGGACGTGGCGAGCTCCACCAACCTCGGCGGCTGGATCAACAAGTGGGGCATCTGGTCGGTCGGCGAGCGGCGCGACTGGTTCGCCGACGACCCGCAGACGCTGGTGCACTGGCACGAGTCGAGCGGCGGGCGCCACATCGAGCTCGGCATCGCGGAGACCAACCTGGTCGGCCTGCTCGGCGAGCTGGGCGCGACGTGGAGCCGCCACGGCCAGCCGCTCCTCCCGATCGGGACGATCTACGACCCGTTCGTGGGGCGGGCGCTCGAGCCCTGGTCGTTCGGCATCTACGCGGGCGGCCAGTCGATCCTGGTCGGAACCCCGTCGGGCGTGTCGCTCGCCCCCGAGGGCGGCGCGCACCAGTCGATCGTCACGCCCTCGATCGGCATCGGCCAGCCGGGCTGCACGTCCTGGGAGCCGGCCTTCGGGCAGGACCTCGAGTGGACGCTGCTGCACGCGCTGTCGCGGCTCGGCAGGGAGGACGGCGAGTCGGCCTACTTCCGCCTCTCCACGCGGCCGCTCGACCAGTCGCTCGCCGGCGACGATGCCTCGGACGAGCGCCGCGAGCTCGTCCTCGCCGGTGGCTACCCGCTCCGGCGCGCGAAGGGCGAGCCGTCGGTGACGCTGGTCGGGATGGGCGCGGTGATGCCGGAGCTGCTGCGCGCCGCCGACACGCTCGGCGAGGACGCCGAGGTGATCTGCGTCACGAGCGCCGACCTGCTCCACCGCGCGCTGCGCGCACGGGCCGGCTTCGGCGAGCACCCGGTCGAGATCCTCGAGGAGCTGCTCCCAGCGGACCGCGCGGCGCCGATGGTCACGGTGCTGGACGGCGCGCCGAGCGCGCTGGGGTTCCTCGCGGCGGTCAATCCGGTGCCGTTCACGCCGCTCGGCGTGTCCCGCTTCGGCCAGTCCGGCGACCTCGACGACGTCTACCGGCACCACGAGATCGACGCGGAGTCGATCGTCGGCGCAGCGCTCGACCTGCTGGGCTAGGACGCGAGCGCGTCGAGGAAGGCCTCGACGACCAGCGGATCGAACGCGCTGCCCGACCCGGCCCGGACGATGTCGATCCCCTCGTCACGCGAGAGCGGCTGCGCGTGGTAGCGCTCGCTCGTAGCCGCGTGGAAGACGTCCGCCACGGCCGCAATCCGTGCGAACAGCGGGATCTCCTCACCGGTCAGCCCGTTCGGGTAGCCGGAGCCGTCCCAGCGCTCGTGGTGGTGGCGCACCACGGCCTTCGCGGACGCGGGCACAGCGTCGGCGCGTAGGAACTCGAGGCCGAGGAGCGGGTGCTGCATCATCAGCTCCCACTCGTCCGGCGCGAGCGGACCCGGGTTGAGCACGAGTCTGGGCGGCAGCGCGAGCTTGCCGATGTCCTGGAGGAACAGCCCCGTGCCCAGGTCGTCCAGGGACTCGCGCGGCACGAGCCGGCGGCCGGTCAGCAGGCCCACCACGGTCGCGTCGATCGAGTGCTCCACGAGGTAGAGCGCCGGCCCGGCGCCGTTCCCGCTGAGCCCGGTCGCGTCGTTGCAGGACAGGACCTCCTCGACGATGCGCTGGGCGGCGTCGGTGAGCTCCGTGAGGATCTCGTGCGGCAGCAGCGTGCCCGGCATGACGGCGGCTTCCTCGAACGCGCGGGCCAGCGCGGCGCGTGCGTCGTCGCGCGTCCTGAGTGACAGCGGGTGCGGAGTCTGGGTCTCCACCTGGTTTTTATCGGCAGAACGGCCTCCAGCCCAAGCGGTGGTTATGCTCGATTCGACGATGCTTTCGCTCTACAGACGCCACCGCCCCCGCAGCTTTGACGCGGTTGTGGGCCAGGAGCACATCGTCAAGACGCTCCGCAACGCGATCGAGCTGGACAAGGTCCATCACGCGTATCTGTTCGTCGGATCGCGCGGCACCGGGAAGACATCCATGGCCAAGCTGCTCGCCTGCGCGCTCAACGCGGAGGGCGGCGCGCGGGTCGAATTCGACCCCGAATCCCCCACCGCGCGCGCGATCCTGTCGGGCACCTCGCTCGATGTCGTGGAGATGGACGCCGCCTCCAACAACTCGGTCGACGACATCCGCGAGCTGCGCGAGAACGTTGCGCTGGCGCCGATGCAGGGCGGCAAGCGCGTCTACATCCTCGACGAGGCGCACATGCTCACCACGGCGGCATGGAACGCGTTCCTGAAGACGCTCGAGGAGCCGCCACCGCACGTGGTCTTCGTGATGGCGACCACCGAGGCGCACAAGGTGCCGGCCACGATCATCGACCGCTGCCATCGCTTCGACTTCCAGCGGCCCTCGCTCGAGCAGATCGCCGGCGTGCTGCAGCGGGTGTCCGCCGAGGAGGGGATCGAGATCCCCGACCCGGCCGTGGGGATGCTCGCGCGCGCCGCCACGGGCTCGTTCCGCGACGCGCTCGGCACGCTCGAGCAGCTCGTGACCTACGGCGGCACCGAGGTGAAGCTGGAGGACGTTCACGAGATCCTCGGCGTGGCGGACGCGGAGCTGGTGCTCGCCGCGGGCGAGGCGTTGGCCGACCGCGATCCGCGCTCGGCGCTCCTGACGGTCCAGTCGCTGTCGGAGTCGGGGCGCGACTTCACCCAGTTCATGCGCGACCTGTCCGCGCACCTGCGCCACCTGTTCGTGGTGCAGACGCTCGGCCACGTGCCCGACTCGTTCTCGGTCACCGCCGAGCACACCGACCGGCTCGCCGCCCAGGCCGAGCGGCTGTCGCAGGGCGAGATCCTGCGCGCCATCGACTTCCTCGCGGGCGCGATCGCAGCGGTGAAGGACGGCAGCGAGCCGCGCATCCAGCTGGAGATGGCCCTCCTGAAGGCAACCCAGCCCCAGGCCGACCTGTCCCTGCAGGCCCTGATGTTCCGAATCGACCAGCTGGAGCGAGCCCTGGGCGCCCCGGTGCCGGGCGAGCGCGAGGAGCGTGCGGAGCCGAAGGCGGCGGCCGCGTCCGGGTC
>JAXDIL010000076.1:0-5552 GCA_034664005.1 Thermoleophilaceae bacterium
GGTCGGGATCTGGGAGATCTCCTCGGCGACGGTGATCCCGGTCTCGGCCAGCCGCGCGATCTTCTCGGCCGCGGTGTCCTCGCGGCCCTCGACGATCGTGCCGGCATGGCCGAAGCTCATGCCCGGCATCTCGTCCATGAAGCGCCCGGCCATGAAGGCGACGATCGGGATCTCACGCCTGGCGTCCTCCTGGATGTGCCGCGCCAGCTCGGCCTCCATGCGGCCGCCGGGCTCCGTGTAGATCACGATCGCCTCGGTCTGCTCGTCTGCCTCGAACAGCGGCATCAGCTCGGCGTAGGAGGAGCCGATGATCGCGTCGCCGCCGATCGATACGGCCGTCGACTGGCCGAGCCCCGCCGCGGTGAGCGTTGACGACATCTCGGTGGTCATGCCGCCGGAGCGCGAGATGACGCCGACCGGCCCGGATGAGTAGGCCTTCGCGGCGTCCTTCGCCGGGCCGCCGATGCCGCCCATCTTGATCACGTCCGGGACGATGATCCCGAGGCAGTTCGGGCCGATGATGCGCGAGCCGCGCATCGAGGCCAGCTCGACCATCTGAGCGACGTCCCTGCGCGGGATGCGCTCGGTCACGATCACGATCAGCTCGATGCCGTTCTCGATCGCCTCGAAGACGGCGTCCTTGGTGAAGGCGGGGGGGACGGTCACGACCGACCCCGTGATCGGCGCGCCGTGGTGCTCCACGGCCTGCTCGACGGTGTCGAACACGGGCACGCCGTGCACGTCGCGGCCCAGCCGCCCGGGGGTGACGCCGCCCACGACCTTGGCGCCCCTGCCGTAGTCGAGGCACTCGCGCGTGAGGTTCACGGCCTCGCGCCCGGTGATGCCCTGGACGATGAAGGTCGTGTTCTCGTCGATCAGGATGCTCATGCCGCGGCAGCTCCCTGGATCTTCTCCACGGCCCGGCGGGCGGCCTCGTGCATCGACACGGAGCGGTCGCAGTACTCGACGCCGTACTTCTCGAGGATCTTGAAGCCCTCCTCCTCCCAGGCGCCCGGGATGCGGAAGATGGCGATCTTCTCGGCCGGGTCGTAGCCGAGCTCGAGGCAGGCCTTGATCACGCCGCGGGCCACGATGTCCACGCGCGTGTTCGACACGATCGACATCATCACGGCGATCTTGTCGACGCCGGGCTTCTGGAGCACCAGCTTCGCCAGCCCGGCCGCCTTGCGCACCGACGGGTTGCCGCCGATCTCGCAGTAGTTCGCGGGACGGCCGCCGTGGGCGCGCACCGCGTCGAAGAGGGTGAGCGAGCCGCCGCCGGCGCCGATCACGAGCCCGAGGTCGCCGTCGAACTCGGTCACGTTGCCGGCCACGCCGCGGTGGTCCATGGAGTCGACCTCCTCGCCGGCCAGCTCGAACTCGGTGGGCTCGCGCGCCTCGCGCGTCTCCTCGTCGCCCACGCCGAGCTCCTTCAGGAGCGCCTTCTGGCGCGGCCGCGCCTCGTTCTCCATGTCCATGTGGGCGTCCAGCGCGACGAAGGAGCCGTCCTCGAGCTCGCCGAGCGGGTTGATCTCCGCCAGCGTCATGTCGTAGTCCACGAACAGCTGCGCGAGCCGGGCGAGGATCGGTGTGATGCGGGTGAGCTGGCGGCCGGTCACGCCCGTGGACGCCACGACCTCCTTCGCCATGTAGTCGCTGAACGGCTGCATCGTCGAGAAGTGGCGCCGCCCGACCTTGTCGGGCTGCTCCTCCGCGACCTGCTCGATGTCGATCCCGCCGACCGGCGAGAAGATCATCACCGGCTGCTTCCTGAGCCCGTCCCAGACGACCCCCGCGTAGTACTCCTGCTTGACCTCCGCCTTGGGGTCCACGAGCACGCCGCGCGGCATGTGCCCGCCGATCTCCAGCCTGAGGATGTCCTTCGCGTACTCGGCGGCCTGATCGGCGTTGTCGGCGAACTTCACGCCGCCGGCCTTCATCCGGCCGCCGGTCAGCACCTGCGACTTGATGACCGTCGGCCCGCCGATCCGGTGCGCGATCTCGCGCGCCTCCTGGTCGGTGGTCGCGAAGCCGAAATCCGTAACGGGGATGCCGGCCCGCTTGACGACCTCCCGGGCCTCGTACTCGAAGAAGCGCATGGCGGCGCGGAACCCTACCTGAGCCGAAACGCGCGGCGAAGAGGATGTGCGCTGAAAATCTGTCGCCATGCGCCTGAAATTCAGCGCACCTCCCGGCGCACGGGCCCCACGACGCGTGGAACAATCGCCCGCGTGCGTGTCCTGGGTGCGGTCGTTGCCGTTGCCGTAACACTCGCGCTCGCGACGAGCGCGGCAGCCGCGCCGCGCCTCGCCGGCGAGCGCCCGCTCGTCTCCTCGAACGTCGAGCCGCTGGCGACGCTGCCGGTGCCGAACCCGATCGGGGCGCGCTTCCGGGACGGCTACATGTTCGTCACGACCACCGAGGGGCTCACGGTCTACGACGTCCGCACGCCGGAGCTGCCGGTGCCGGTCGGCGCCCTGCCGCTCCCGCACTTCGAGAACGAGGACGTGGACCTCGGCGGCGACATCCTGCTCGTCTCGAACGACCCGAGCGAGGGCGTCGGCGTCCTGTACGTGATCGACATCTCCGATCCGCGCGCGCCCAAGCTGAAGTCGGCGATGCCGAACGGCTTCATCGAGACGGGCGTGCCCGGCATCTTCGGCCTTCCGGAGCCGCAGGAGCCCGGGATCGGCCACACCGCCTCGTGCATCCAGAAATGCCGCTTCGCCTACCTCGCCGGGACTTCGCGCGGGATCCAGATCGTCGACCTGCGCGACCCCGCCAATCCCAAGAAGGCGGGCCAGTTCGTACCCGCGATCACCGGCTTCGCGACCCACGACGTGCAGGTGGACAGGAAGGGCCTCGCGTGGATCGCGGGCGCCGAGGGCACCGCGGCCTACGACGTGTCGAACCCGCTCAGGCCGCGGATGGTGATGCGCACCGACGAGTCGATCAAGAACTCGGGCCAGCTCGGCTTCCCCGGCCCGGACCCGGTGTTCGGCATCGGCGGCGAGGGCGAGACGCCGATCGACCTGATCCACCACAACAGCCTGCACTACTCCAAGCGGCTGGTCGCGATCACCGAGGAGGACTACAACCGCCCGACCTGCAAGGGCGCCGGTTCCTTCCAGACCTGGGGCATCGTGGGAACGAAGCTCGCGCTGCTCGACATGTTCACCACCGAGCTCGACAACCTCGCGCAGGGCAAGGGCTGGGCGCCCGTGACGGGGCTCTGCTCGGCTCACTACTTCGACGAGCGCAACGGGCTCGTGGCGATCGGCTGGTACGAGGAGGGCACGCGCTTCCTCGACGTGCGCAACCCGGCCGGGATCCGCCAGGTGGGCTACTGGGTGCCCACGAAGGGCGAGACCTGGGCCGCCTACTTCCCGCCCACGGACCGGAGCGGCGAGATCGTCTACGCGTTCGACTTCACGCGCGGCATCGACGTGCTCCGCTTCGACCGCGGCGACAGGCGCGTTCGCCGCGCGCCCGTGCGCCGCTCCTGGCTGCTCGACCGGCCCGGATCGCCCGGCACCGGCGCCGGCCGGACCGGCCTCAGCCGCAAGACCGACTTCGGCTTCGTGTGCCGGCTGCCGACGAAGCGAGCCGCGAGCGCGCCGAAGCCGCCCCTGCCCGGCCTGCCGGTCGCGCTGCCGGGATAGCGCGGAGCCGTCCTAGGGCAGCGGCGGGCCTGGTGCCGGCAGGTTCGGCTCCGCCGGCTTCAGGCGGCCGACGTGGAGCACCCAGATCGTCGCCGCCATCGCTCCGTAGCGCCCGCGCGTGACGCCCGTGCCGATCCACGGCATCGTCCGCGACAGGATGATCGCCCGGTGGGACGCCGACCCCATCCAGCGGCTGAGCGTCGCCCGGACCTTGAAGCGGCGTCCGCTGTGCAACTCGAGCGCCTCGCCGAGCCGCAGGAACGCGTCGCTCGCCTGAATGCGTCCGGCGTGGCTGAAGGTATCGTGCGCCATCAGCCAGCGCGAGTAGCCCCCGGCCGACTCGGTCAGCGAATCGGACCTCCGAAAACCGTCCATACCGTGCTTCGACCGGACCTCGTTGATCGCGGCCACCATGTCGTCCTCCGCGCGCTCGGTCGCGGTGGACGCGTTAGCGGTGGCGACGAGCCCCAGCAGGATCCACGCGGTCGCGATGGCCGCCATGAGCGTCCGTGTCACGAGATCCCCCGATCTCTTCGGGCCTACGGGGTTAGCTGACGGGCTGGCGCGAAGAGAGCGCGCTCCGCCGGCGCTGCGGCGATTCGCCCCGTGTGACTGGTTCCCCCGCTCGCGGCTACGGCTAGCCGCGACTCGGCGTTGTCTCAGCCAGGTCTACCCACCAGACGGCGGAAACTATGCGCGGGCGGGCTCGAGCTCGTACGCGGCCGCGAGCTCGGGGTCCTTGCGGGCGAGCATCTCGGCCAGGTCGACCATCACCTTGCACTGCTTCCAGGTGGCGTCGTCCTGCATCTTGCCGTCGATCATGTGGACGCCGCGGCCGTCCGGGATCGCCTCGATCACCTTCTTGGCGAACCTGACCTCGTCCGGATCCGGCGAGAAGACCTTTTTCGCGATCTCGATCTGGGCCGGGTGGAGCGACCACGCGCCCACGCAGCCGAGCAGGAAGGCGGCCCGGAACTGCGTCTCGCAGCCCTCGAGGTCCTTGATGTCGCCGTAGGGGCCGTAGAACGGCAGGATCCCGGCGCCGGCGCAGGCGTCGACCATGCGCGCGATCGAGTAGTGCCACGGGTCCTGCTGGGCCGTGGCGCGCGGCGCGTCCGGGTTGTCCGGGTCGGGGTCCTCGATCACGCGGTAGCCGGGGTGGCCGCCGCCCACGCGCGTCGTCTTCATGCGCCGGTTGGCGGCCAGGTCGGCCGGACCGAAGCTCATGCCCTGCATGCGCGGGCTCGCGGTGGCGATCTCCTCCAGGTTCGTCACGCCCTGGGCGGTCTCGAGGATCGCGTGGATCAGGATCGGCCGGCCGAGCCCGGCCTTGGCCTCGAGCTGGGCGAGTAGCCGGTCCACGTAGTGGATGTCCCAGGCGCCCTCGACCTTGGGGACCATCACCACGTCGAGGCGGTCGCCGATCGCCGCGACGAGCTGCATCAGGTCGTCGAGCATCCACGGGCTCTCGAGCGCGTTGATCCGCGTCCAGAGCTGCGTCTCGCCGAGCTCCATCTCGGATCCCACGCGGATCAGCCCCTCGCGCGCGGCCTCCTTGCGGTCCACCGGGATGGCGTCCTCCAGGTTGCCCAGGAGGATGTCCACCTGGGGCGCGATGTCCGGCGCCTTGGCGACCATCTTCTCGTTCGAGAAGTCGAGGAAGTGGATCATCCGGGAGGGCCTGAACGGGATCTCCCGGAGTGGCTCCGGGGCGTCGATTGCGAGCGGCTTTAGGAAATCTCTGGGATTGCGCATGCGGGTGGGATCCTATTGAGTGACGTGGTTCCAGCCGATACGGGACCCATGTCGGGTGATCGGGTGAGAATGCTCGCCGTCCTGGGCGTGGCCGGGATCGTGGTGATGGGCATCATGGGGGTGCTGCATGCGGCC
>JAXDIL010000114.1:0-10132 GCA_034664005.1 Thermoleophilaceae bacterium
CGCCGTGCGCGTGGCGCTCCGCCCGCCCGACAGCGAGCACCACTACGGCCACGGCAAGGCCGAGCACCTCGCGGCCCTGGGCGAGAGTGCCTTCCTGCTGCTGGTGTCGCTGTTCATCGGCTTCGAGTCGCTCCGCCGGCTCGTGGACGGCGGCAGCGGGCACGGGGTGGACGTCACCTGGTGGGCGCTCGTGGTCCTCGTCGTGGTGATCGTCGTAGACGCCTCGCGCGCGATCACGAGCTTCCGCGCCGGTCGGAGGTACGGGTCGGCCGCGCTCTCGGCCAACGCGCTCCACTTCGCCTCCGATCTGGCCGGCTCGGTCGCGGTGCTGATCGGCCTGCTGTTCGTCCGAGCGGGCCACCCGTCCGCGGATGCCGCGGCGGCGCTGTTCGTCGCGGTGCTGGTGGTGCTCGCCGCAGTCCGGCTCGCGAAGCGCTCCATCGACGTCCTCATGGACCGCACGGTGGCCGACGCCGACGACCGCATCCGGGCCGCGCTCGCGCGGTCCGGCGAGGACGTGGAGCTGCGGCGCGTGCGCGTGCGCCAGGCGGGCGGGCGCCACTTCGTGGACCTCGTGGTCGGCGTGCCGATGGATAGCGGCCTGACCCAGGCGCACACCGTTGCCGACAGGATCGAGGACCTCGTCGAGTCCGCGCTCGGCGGCGCAGTCGACGTGCTGGTGCACGTGGAGCCGACCGAGGCCGAGGGCGGGGTGCGCGAACGCGCGACCGCGGCGGCCGGGGCGATCCCGGAGGTCCGCGAGGTGCACAACGTGCGCGTGATGCGGCTACCTGATGGCTACGAGCTGTCGCTGCACGTGAAGCTGCCGCGCGAGCTGTCGCTCGACGAGGCCCACGACGTGGTGGAGCGGCTCGAGCAGCGCGTGCGCGCCGAGGTCCCCGAGCTGCGGATCATCCACACCCACATCGAGCCGCTCGCCAGCACCGACTGGGCTCACGCGCCGCCGAGTGACGACACGGCCACGGAGCGCGACGCGATCGAGTCCGTGGTGAGCCGCTTCACCGGCACGGCGCCGCTGTCGGTGACCTTCCGCGACGGCGAGCAGGGCCGCGTGGCGCTCGTGACCGTCGGCCTGCCCGGCGAGCAGCCGCTGCCGTCGGCGCACCAGCATGCGGGGGCGATCGAGGAGGCCGTGCGCGAGCGGTGCCCGGAGCTCGCGGACGTGATCGTCCACACGGAGCCGATGGGAGCGGAGCAGACGTAGTGGGCAAGCACCGGGCGGTGCCCGGTGCGCAGCCGCCGTCGTAGTGGGCAAGCACCGGGCGGTGCCCGGTGCGCAGCCGCCGTCTCAGACCAGGTTCACGGCGGCCGCCGCTCCCACCGCGAGCAGCACGCCGGAGTAGCCGTAGTAGCCGTCGACGAGCAGCAGCAGGGCGGCGATCAGGCAGATCCCGACCGTCACCAGCCAGGCGATTCGCGAGAGAGGCACGTGGCTATTCTGACCACGATGGCCGACACGCTCACCCCTGAGCGCGCCGCGGAGCGTCTCTGCGAGCTGTCGACCGACGTGCGAGCCGCCGTTCTGCTCGACGCCGCCGGCTCACTGGAGAGCTCGAGCGAGGACGACCGCTCGCGCGCTCAGGCGCTCGCCGATCTCGCTCGGACGCTGTTCGAGGAGGTGGATCGCGCGACCCGCGACTGGGACACGGAGCCGCCCGAGCAGGTCGAGGTCCAGGTGCCGGGAGGGGCGGTGTTCGCCTCCCGGACGCCGCGCTTCACGCTCGCGGCGGTGGCGAAGAAGGGCGCGCTCTCCTCGCTGATGCTCTACGACCTGCGCGCGCTGCTCGGCTGGCTCGAGGGCGGGCCGCCGATCACGCGCTCGATCTCGGCCGAGGAGCGCTTCGACGGGCCCGCCACCGAGGAGCACGCGGCGGAGGAGCTGCCGATGCCGGAGCTGGGCGGCCAGTGAAGGAGAAGCGAAAGGGGCCGCTCTCGCGCGCCGCCGGGCTCGCGGAGGGCATGGCCGCCACGGTGCGGCGCATGCAGCGCGAGCGCGAGCCGCGCGTTCTCGTGTACGACCCCGCCGGCTACGCCCGCCTGCTTCAGCCCGAGGCGCGCGGCCAGGCTCGCATCATGGAGCTGGCCGAGGAGATGCTGAGCCTCGTCGCGGAGCGCGAGTGACGCTCGTCGACCCCGAGCTGGCAACGCGCGTGCTCGAGCGGGCCCTCGCCCGCGGCGGCGACATGGCCGAGCTGTACGCCGAGTCGCGCCGCGGCTTCGGCGTCTCGCTCGACGACGGTCGCGTGGAGCGCCCGCAGGGCGGTCGCGAGCGCGGCGCGTGTGTGCGCGTGGTGCAGGGCGACTCGACCTACTACGGGCACGTGGACGGGCTCGCCGAGGAAGACCTGCTGCGCGTGGCCGGGTCGGTATCCGAGGCCGTGCGCGGCGAGGCGCGCCAGCCGGCGGCGCTCAGCGCGATCGTCACCGGCACGCGTCACGAGGTGGCCGTGCCGCCGGAGGAGGTGGAGGCCGCGCGCAAGGCCGACCTCCTGCGCGCCTGCGACGAGCGCGCGCGGGCCGCCGGGCCCGAGGTCGCGCAGGCCCGCATCGCCTACGCCGAGTCGCACCGCCAGGTCGAGATCTTCGGCTCGGACGGCCGCGCTGCGGCCGACGACCGCACGCGCATCCGGTTGGGCGCCCAGGTGGTGGCGCGGCGGAACGGCCGCGTCGAGACCGGCAGCGACACGCGCGGCGGGCACGCGGGCTGGGAGCTGCTCGAGGACGACCCGGAGCGGGTGGCGGAGGAGGCGGCCCGGCGCGCGCTGACCCTGCTCGACGCCGTGGACGCGCCCACCGGACGCCTGCCGGTGGTGGTGGGCAACGGCTTCGGCGGCGTGCTGCTCCACGAGGCGGTCGGCCACGGCCTCGAGGCCGACGCCGTGCAGAAGGACGCGAGCGTGTACGCCGGCCGGCTCGGCGAGCGGCTCGCCCCGGCGTTCGTCACCGCCTACGACGACGGCAGCCGCCCGAACGCCTGGGGAAGCGAGGGGGTCGACGACGAGGGCACGCCGACGCGCCGCACCACCGTGATCGAGGAGGGCCGGCTCACCTCCTACCTCTACGACCTGCTCAGCTCGCGCAAGGACGGAGTCGAGTCGACCGGCAACGGCCGCCGCGAGTCGTTCCGGCACCTGCCGGTGCCGCGGATGACGAACACGTTCTTCGCGCCCGGCGAGGCCACACCGGAGGAGCTGATCGGCGGGGTGGAACGCGGCCTCTACGCGGTCTCGTTCGGCGGCGGCCAGGTCGAGCCGGCCACCGGCGACTTCGTCTTCGGCGTCTCCGAGGGCTACCTGATCGAGAACGGCGAGGTGACCGCTCCCGTGCGGGGCGCGACGCTCGTGGGAAACGGGATCGAGGCGCTGCGCGCGATCGACGGCATCGCCGGCGACCTCGAGATAGCCACGGGCTACTGCGGCAAGGGCGGCCAGACGGTCGCGGCCGGGGTCGGCCAGCCGCACGTGCGGATCCGCGAGCTCACCGTCGGCGGCACGGCGTCATGACGCTGGACGAGGCGGCTCGCCGCGCCGTCGAGGCGGCGGAGGCCGCGGGCGCATCCGACTCTGAGGCGTGGGCCGAGGAGTCCACGAGCCGGCGCGTGCGCGTCTACGCGGGCGAGGTCGAGAGCCTCAGCGACGCGGGCGGGCGCGGCATCGGAGTGCGCGCGTTCGCCGGGACGCGCTCGGGCTACGCGTACGGCACGGACCTGTCGGACGAGGGCGTGGTGGAGGTGGCTCGCGCCGCGCGCGAGGCGGCCGAGGTCGCGGACGAGGACGAGTACGAAGGCCTCCCGGAGAGCTTCGGCAGCTCCGACGTGCAGGGGCTTGCCTCGCCGCAGTTCGCCGACTGGTCGACGGAGCGGGTGGTGGAGCTGGCGCTCGCGGTCGATCGCGCGGCGCGTTCGCGTCCGGGGGTGACGCAGGTGGAGAACTCGGTCTACTCGGACGGGCAGGGCTCCGTGGCGCTCGCAAACTCGCGCGGCTTCGCGGCGTCCTACACCGCCACCCAGGCCTGGGCCTACTCGTCCGCGTTCGCCGGCGAGGGCGCCGACCTGATGACGGGGATGGGCGTCGGGATGGGCCGCGATCCCTCGGAGCTCGACCCCGAGGCCATCGGCGCCGAGGCCGGCGACCGCGCGCGGGCGCTCGTGGGCGCGCGGCAGCCCGAGAGCCGCCGCTGCCCCGTGGTGCTCGACGCGTTCGTGGCGGCCTCGTTCATCGGCTTCGTCGGCGCCATGCTGTCCGCCGACGCCGTGCAGCGCGGCCGCTCGCTGTTCGCCGGCCGCGAGGGCGAGGAGGTGGCGGACCCGGTGCTGCGGCTCGCCGACGACGGGACCGACCCCGAGGGCCCCTCGAGCGCCCCCTTCGACGGCGAGGGCACGCCCACGGGGCGCACGGGGCTGATCGAGGATGGCCGCCTGCTCGGGTTCCTCTACGACTCGCGCACCGCGCGCAGGGCCGGTCGCGCGACCACCGGCAACGCGCGCCGCGGCTCGTACAGGACGCCGCCGGCGGTCGGCACGACCAATCTGGTGGTGGAGGGGGGTGCCCTTGACCTGGACGGGCTTGTGGCCCAGGCGGGGGACGGCCTCTACGTCACGGACGTGGCGGGCCTCCACTCGGGGGTGAACCCGGTGTCGGGCACGTTCTCCGTCGGAGCGGCCGGAATCCTCATCGAGAACGGCCAGCTGGGGCGGCCCGTGCGGGAGCTGACGATCGCCAGCGACCTCGTCTCGATGCTCAAATCGGTGAGCGCAGTGGGGTCCGAGACGCGCTGGGTGCCGTTCGGCGGGAGCGTGAAGGCACCCCCTGTTTTGGTCTCAGAAATGGCTGTTTCAGGCTCCTGAAGACCGGAAAGGCTCGCAACAAGCGCGCTATTTCCGCTCCCAGAGCGGAAAATTCCGCGCTTTCGTCCGAGTGCATTGTTACGTTGCGCCCGGTCAGTTGCCCCCGGCAAGGAGGAAAGTCACATGACCAAGAACGAGTTCGTCGACCGCGTATCGCAGAACAGCGGTCTCGGAAAGGGCGAGGCAGCCAAGGCGGTCGACGCGGTTCTCGAGTCGATCCAGGAGGTTCTGTCCCGCGGCGGTGAGATCAACTTCACCGGTTTCGGGAAGTTCTCCGTGGCAGACCGCAGCGCCCGTCAGGGCGTCAACCCGCAGACCGGCGAGAAGATCCAGATCGCCGCGAGCAGGGTTCCGCGGTTCAGCGCCGGCTCGTCGCTGAAGACCGCAGTCAAGAGCGGCGCGTAGTAGCTGTCACCCGCGGCTGAGTCCTTGACTGCCGGGGGCTCGACGCCGCAGCATTTCGCCGACCGGCTGGCGGCGCTCGTGGAGGAGCGTCGCAGTCGTGTCGTGCTCGGGCTCGATCCCGATCCGGCAGCTCTGTGGCCCGAGGCGCTCGCGCGTCTCGATGGCGGTTCCGACGCTCCGCACCTGGCACGCGCCCGCAGCGCGGAGGCGGTCACGGAGCACTGCCGCGCCGCGATCGTCGCGGCGGGGCCGTCCTGCGTGGCGGTCAAGCCTCAGCTCGCCTGCTTCGAGCGGCTCGGCGCACCGGGCTGGGACGCGCTCGAGCAGGTGGTCGCGATCACGCACGACCACGGCCTGCTCGTCGTCGGCGACGGCAAGCGCGGCGACGTGCCCGTCACGGCGAGCGCCTACGCGCAGGCCCTGGTGGGCGCGACGCCGGGCCCGTTCGGGGACGTCCCGGGGCTCGGTGTGGACGCCTTCACGGCCAACCCGCTCCTGGGGCGCGACGCGCTCGCGCCGCTGATCGGCGCCGCCGCAGCGGCGGGCGCGGGCTGCTTCGTGCTCGTCCGCACCTCGAACCCGGGCGCGGCCGAGCTTCAGGACGAGGGCGACCCGCCGCTCCACGAGCGACTCGCGCGCCTCACCGACGAGCTCGGGCGCGAGCTGCTCGGCGACTGCGGCCTGTCCCTGGTGGGGGCCGTCACGGGCGCCACGCGGCCGGAGCACCTCGGCCGACTGCGCGAGCTGATGCCGCACGCGATCTTCCTGCTGCCCGGCATCGGCGCGCAGGGCGGGAGCGTCGACGCGCTCGGCCCCGCGTTCGCACCGCATCCGGCGGCCGGCCTCGTCACGGCCTCGCGCTCGATCGTGAACGCCCACGCCGAGCGCGGCGGCGACCCGGCGGCGGCGGCAGCCGCGGCGGCCGAGGAGCTGCGCGCCGCGTCCTGGGCGCTTTAGCCCAAGCGGCCCCATTCCTGGCGCCTGCTCCTATTCTCCTTGAGCCGTGATCGCGCGACTGCTGGCGCCGCTTGCGCTGATTGTCTTCCTGGTGGCCTTCGTAGCCATCCTGCTCGGCTCGGGCGTCATCGGCGATGACACCGGCACCAATTCGGGCAGCACCAGCGACCTGCCGGCCGCCACCGAACGGACGACCACCGAGCAGAAGCAGAAGAAGACGCCGAAGACCTACACGATCAAGACGAACGACACGCTCAGCGGGATCGCCGCCAAGACCGGCACGACCGTCGCGACGCTTCAGGAGCTGAACCCGGAGCTGGACCCGACAGGGCTGGTGGCCGGCCAGAAGATCAAGCTGCGCGAGTGACGCGTCGCCGCAGCATCCTCGCGCTCGCGGCCGCCGTGGTGGCCGCGGCGCCAGGCTCAGCCGCCGCTGCCGAGGCCCCGCCGCGTGTGCCGAGCGCGCAGGCCGCGATCGTCGTGGACGCGGTCGACGGCGCGGTCATGTTCGCGAAGCGCCCCGACGAGGAGCGCTCGATCGCCAGCACGACGAAGCTGATGACCGCGCTGCTCGCGCTGGAGGGGGCGGAGCCGACCGACATCTTCACGGCGCCGGCCTACAACGCGCAGCCGGCCGAATCGCGCATCAACCTGCGCGAGGGCGAGCGCATGTCGGTCCAGGACCTGCTCGAGGCGCTGCTCCTCGAGAGCGCCAATGACGCCGCCGTGGCGCTCGCGGAGAACATCTCCGGCTCGCGCGACGCGTTCGTCGACGAGATGAACCGCCGGGCCGGGGAGCTCGGCCTCGACCACACGAGCTACGCCAACCCGATCGGGCTGGACGAGGAGGGCAACTACTCGACGGCCCGTGACCTCTCGACGCTGGCGCGCATCCTGCTGCGGAACCGTCGCTTCGCGGAGATCGTCGACATGCCGGAGGCGCGGCTCGAGACGGGCATCCGGCCGCGCGTGGTCGAGAACCGCAACGACCTCGTGGCGAGCTTTCCCTGGGTGGACGGGGTGAAGACCGGCTACACGCTGAACGCGGGCAACGTGCTCGTGGGCGCGGCGGCACGCGGGCGGCGGGCCCGCGTGGTGAGCGTGGTGCTCGGCGAGCCGAGCGAGACCGCGCGCGATGCCGACACGCTCGCGCTGCTCCGCTTCGGCCTGGGCAGCTTCGAGCGGGTGCGCGTCGTCGGTCGCGGGCGGGCGCTCGCGCGCGCCGCGGTCGAGCACCGCGACGAGACCGCGCGGCTCGTCCCGCGCCGAAGCGTGGTGGTCACCGTGCGTGACGGCCAGCGCCTGCGCCGCCGCGTGCATGCCCCAGACAAGCTGAAGGGCCCGCTCGCCGCGGGCGAGCGCGTGGGCTCCGTTACCGTGCTTGTGGACGGCAGGCCCGTGAGGCGCGTGGCGCTGGTCACGGCGGCTCCCGTCCCTGGAGCGGGGACAGTCCGTGTCCTCCTTTCGGCGCTGGGCGTCCCCTTGACGTTGGTCATCGCCCTCGCAATCCTGCTCGCCGCGATCCTCGCCATGCTTCGCTACCGCTTTCGGATCCGCATCGCCAGATGATCATCACGGTCACACTCAACGCCGCAATCGACAAGACGCTCGCCGTGCCGAACTTCCGGCTCGGCCAGCGCCACCGCGCCGTGGAGCAGACGGCGACGGCCGGCGGCAAGGGCGTGAACGTGGCCCGGGCGCTGCGTGCGCTGGGCCAGCCGGTGATCGCGACGGGCGTCGCGGGAGGACCGACCGGCACCCGGATCGTCGAGCACCTGACGGAGGAGGGCATCCTCAACGACTTCGTCCGGATCCGCGAGGAGTCGCGCACCTCGACCGCGGTGGTCGACCCCACGAGCGGCGAGCAGACGGAGATCAACGAGCACGGGCCGCACGTGACCGAGGCCGAGCTCGAGCTGTTCATGGACAAGCTGCTCTACCTGGCGAAGGGCGCCGCCGTCTGCGTCATCTCGGGGAGCCTCCCGCGCGGCGTCGACGCCGACCTCTACGGGCGGATCGTCGAGGAGATGAAGCGGCTCGGCGTGCTGACCGTGCTCGACTCGGACGGGGAGCCGCTGAACATCGCGACGCGCAAGGCTCCCGATGTGGTCATGCCGAACGAGCTCGAGGCGGAGGGGCTCGTCGGGCACGAGTTCTCGGACGAGGAGGACCGCCGCACCGCGATCGGCGAGATGGTCGAGCTCGGGGCGCGCGAGGCGATCATGACGCTGCCCGACGGCTGCCTCGCGATGCTGCTCGACACCGCCGGCGAGCGCACGCTCTACCGGGCGACGCTCGAGCCGCTCGAGCCGGTTTCCTCCGTCGGCTCCGGCGACGCCTTCCTGGCCGGCTTCGTGGCCGCCCGCTACGGCGGCCGCGAGGTCGAGGACTCGCTCCGGTTCGCCGTCGCCTGCGGCGCCGAGTCGACCCAGCACTTCGGCGCCGGCGTGCTGGAGCAGCGGGAGGTGGAGCGGCTCGTGCCCGACGTTCGGGTCGAGCAGCTCGAGACGCCCGCCCTCACGCTCGGGTGAGGTCTCGGGTCAGGTTGGTACGCTCGCTGTTCGTCCGCCAGCGACCCTAGGATCCTCGAATGGAAGTTGAGATCGGCCGCGGCAAGAAGGGCCGCCGCGCATACGGCTTCGATGACATCGCGATCGTGCCCTCCAGGCGCACGCGCGACCCCGATGACATCGACATCACCTCGATGATCGGGCCCTACCGGCTCGAGCTCCCGCTGCTCGCGTCCGCCATGGACGGCGTGGTCTCGCCCGAGACCGCCGGCATCCTCGGCAAGCTCGGCGGGCTGGCGGTGCTGAACCTCGAGGGCATCTGGACCCGCTACGAGGACGCGGACGAGCAGCTCGAGCGGATCGCGCAGCAGCCCAAGGAGCTCGCCACCACGGAGATGCAGCGCATCTACGCCGAGCCGATCAAGGAGGAGCTGATCGGCCAGCGGATCCGTGAGATCAAGGACCAGGGCGTCGTCGCCGCGGCCTCGCTCACCCCGCAGCGCGTGGGCCAGTACTACGAGTCGGCGCTCGAGGCCGGGCTCGACATCCTCGTGATCCAGGGCACGGTCGTGTCCGCGGAGCACGTCTCGCAGAACTCCGAGCCGCTCAACCTGAAGGAGTTCATCCGCGAGGTGCCGGTGCCCGTGATCGTGGGCGGCTGCGCGTCCTACGCCACCGGGCTGCACCTGATGCGCACCGGTGCCGAGGCGGTGCTCGTGGGCGTCGGACCCGGCGCGGCCTGCACCACGCGCGGCGTGCTCGGGATCGGCGTGCCGCAGGCCACTGCGATCGCCGACGTTGCCGCGGCACGCTCGCAGCACATGCTGGAGACGGGCGAGTACGTGAAGGTGATCGCCGACGGCGGCATGCGCAACGGCGGCGACGTGTCGAAGGCCTTCGCCTGTGGCGCCGACGCCGCGATGATCGGCTCGCCGCTGGCGCGCGCCTACGAGGCGCCCGGCCGCGGCTACCACTGGGGAATGGCCACCTTCCATCCCACGTTGCCGCGCGGCGCGCGCGTGAAGACCACGCAGAACGGCACGCTCGAGCAGATCCTGCTCGGCCCGGCCCACGAGAACGACGGCACCTTCAACCTGGTCGGCAGCCTCCGGACCTCGATGGCCACCTGTGGCTACGAGGACATCGCGGCCTTCCACAAGGCCGAGGTGATGGTCGCTCCGGCGCTCCAGTCCGAGGGCAAGCAGCTCCAGCAGGAGCAGGGCATCGGGATGGGGGCCACCGCAGCGGCGGTGCCGCACCCCGACACGAACGGCGTCTCCACAGACCCCGCGCTCGTCGAGTGAGCACGGAGGCGGCCACCCGCGGGGCGGCCGCCGAGCCGCGAGGGGCTGCCACCGATGAGGTGCTCGTCCTCGACTTCGGCGGCCAGTAC
>JAXDIL010000117.1:0-30440 GCA_034664005.1 Thermoleophilaceae bacterium
CGTCGGCGGGAGCGCCCGCGGGCTGCGAAGCCCCGCCGGGCTGGGGGGCGCCGGACGCGGGCTGCGGCGCGCTCGCGGGCGCGGTGGCGCCGGTGGCGGGCTGCGCGGGCGCGGCGGCCTCCTTCGGGGCCTCCTTGGCCGCCTCCTCGCCGCCGTCGTCCGAGGACGTGGACGCCGGCTGGCCGGGCTGTGCGCTCGCCGTGGCCGGGGAAGCGGCCGGCTGGCCGGGCTTCGTGCCCGCGACTCCTGGCGCGGCGGCCCCGGCGGCGGCTGCTGCTCCGGCGGCGGCTGCTGCTCCCGGGGCGGCTGTCGGCTGCGCTGCGGCCGGCTGTGCCTGCCCGGGCTGTGCTGCGCCCGGCTGCGCCGCCGCGGGCTTTGAAGGCTGCGGCTGTGCCTGCACGCGGCCTGGCACGCCCACCTGGGCCGTCTCGGCCGCTCGTTCGGGCGCTCGGCCTGCCCATTCGCGCAGGCGCTTCACGTCTCGCGCCTGCGAGAAGTAGAGCACTGAGAGGACGGCGAGTCCGGCCACGGCGGCCAGGCCTCCTACCGCCCCGATTTGCTGGACGATTTCCGGCAAGGTTTCGAAGGGTAGAGCGAGGGCGGGTCGCCCTGGCAGGGCGCCGGGCGGGCCCGGCGCGCCGCTCCCGCGAAGCTTAGCCGCCCTGGGTGGCCAGCGCCCGTTCCACCGACAGCTCTGCCACGGTGGCCGCCAGGACCGCGGCGTCGCCCGAGTACGCCAGCTGCTCGATGCGGGCGAACGCGCTCTCGACCCAGTCCGGGTCGAGCGGCCGCTGGACGGCGCAGACGATCTTGTCTGCCGGTGTCGGCTCTGGGCGCTCACCCGGGTTGAAGAGCTCTTCGTGAATCTTCTCTCCGGGCCGTCGTCCGATGATCTCCACGCCGATGTCCACCTCGGGCTCGAGCCCCGCCAGGCGGATCATGTTCCGAGCGAGCTCGATGATCTTCACCGGCTCGCCCATCTCGAGCACGAACACCTCGCCGCCGGTCGACAGCTCGCCGGAGCGGATGATCAGCTGCACGGCCTCCGGGATCGTCATGAAATAGCGGGTCATCTTCTCGTCGGTGACCGTGACGGGGCCGCCCTGAGCGATCTGGCGGCGGAAGATCGGCACCACCGAGCCCGACGAGCCAAGCACGTTGCCGAAGCGAACCGACGAGAAGCGCGTGCCCTTCCAGCGCTTCTGCGCCGCCTCGATCGCCCACTCGGCCAGTGCCTTGGAAGCGCCCATGACTGTCGCCGGGCTCACCGCCTTGTCGGTGGACACCAGCACGAAGCGCTCGGCGCCGGCCTCACCCGCCGCCGCGGCCACGATGCGCGTGGCGACAGCGTTGTTTCGCACCGCCTCGACGGGGTTCTCCTCCATCAACGGCACGTGCTTGTAGGCGGCGGCGTGGAACACGACGGACGGCCGCTGCTCGTCGAACACCTCACGCATGCGAGTGGCGTCCTTGCAGTCGGCGAGCACCAGGGCGGAGCGCGCGAAGTGGCGCTCCTCGAGCAGCTCCCGCCCGATCTCGAACAGCGCGTTCTCCGAGTGGTCCAGCAGAACGAGCCGCTTCGCGCCCACACGCGCGATCTGGCGGCACAGCTCCGAGCCGATCGAGCCGCCGGCGCCGGTCACGAGCACCGTGCGGCCGCGCAGGTACGCGCCCACCCTGTCGATCTCGACGCGCACGGGCTCGCGCCCGAGCACGTCCTCCACGCGCACCTCGCGCACCTGCCGCATCAGGTTCACCCCACCGGACAGCAGCTCGAACGTGGTGGGCAGCGTGCGGACCGGGATGCCGCGCTCGCGGCAGGCCGTGACGACCTGCTGGCGCACCGTGCCCGGCGCGGACGGGATCGCGATGATCACCTCGTCCGGCTGCACCCCGTCGAGGATGCGCGGGAGCTCCTGCGTCGGGCCGAGCACCTTGATGCCGCCGATCCGCATGCCCTGCTTGCGCGGGTCGTCGTCCACGAAGCCGACGGGCGCGCTGCGCAGCCCGGGATTGCGGCGGAGCTCGAACGCGACCTGCTGGCCGCCGTTGCCGGCCCCGACGATCAGCACCTCGGTTGCGGCCCGCTCGAGGATGGCGCCGCGCGTGGGCCGCTCCACCAAGGCACGGACCGCGAAGCGCGCGCCGCTCACGAACACGAGCGAGAGCAGGAAGTCGAGCGCCAGCACGCCGCGCGGCGGGTCGTGGCGTCCGATCGAGAACAGGAACAGCACGACGATCAACCCCGCGGTCGAGGCCACGACCGCCTTGAGGATCGACTCGAAGTCCTTTTGGTCGACGTAGCGCCAGAGCTTCGAGTAGAGCCCGAACATGGCGAAGATGACGAGCTTCATCGCGACCGTCAGCGCAATCGTGTCCCAGAGCAGGCGCTCGTAGCGCACCGGTATGCCGGAATCGAAGCGGAGGACGTAGGCCAGGTAGTACGCGAGCCCGAGCAGGCAGGCGTCGACGCCGACCTGTCCGAGGCGGCGCGCGTTTACGGAGGAAGTCAGCGATTTCATGAGTCGGCTGCGGAGAGCAGAAGTGTGACGAGTTCGTTCGGGTCTCGGCGAACGCGCAAGCCCCCATGCTCGCTGCGCCGCTCCACGCGCACCTCGTCCGGGTCGGTGAGCTTCCGGAGGCGCCCTTCGCGAAGGAGCGCCTCGTCCACGGCGCCGAGCCGTCCCTCGAAGGTCGTGTAGACCGGCGTGCCGAGCGCCACGGCCTCGCGGTTCATGGTGCCGCCCGCCGAGATCACCAGGTCGGCGAACGCGACGAGGCTCTGCGCGTCCACCGCGTGCTCTGGCACCACGAACCCGCCGAGCCGGCTCACCTCCTCGCGCTGCTCGGGCGTGCGCGGCAGCACCACCGTCTGAGCGTCGCTCGCCGCGAGCCGCTCGAGCACCCGCGGGAAGAGCGGGTTCTCGAAGCGGTGGTAGAGCGACAGCTCGGGCGGCGTGCGGACCACGACAAGCGGCCGCTCGCGCTCCAGCGCGAGCTCGCGCAGCACCGCTTCGTCGGGCTCGAAGTCGGCCAGGTAGTACTCCTCCTTCAGACCCGCGTAGCGGCGCAGCTTGCGCGGCTTCGCGCCGTAGCGGGCGAGCCGCTCGGGCGGGATCGCCTCGGGGACCATCACGACCCGGCAGAGCCGGCAGTTCACATGGTGCTGCTGCGCGGCGTTGCTGCGGATCCCGGCGGCCACGCTCACGTCGTTGGAGCCGTGGCCGATCGCCAGGTCGAACCCGCGCCCGCGTGCCCAGCGCGTGAGCGCGCCGCTGCGGGAGAACAGGCCCGCGGCCTTCGACCTGAGCCGCCCGCCGCGGTGGCGCCCGATCGCGGTGTGCTCGATCCCGAAGCGCTCGCACAGCTCGAGCGTCTGCGCGAAGTCGCGTGCGGTGACTTCCACCTCGTGCCCCTGCGCCCGCATCGACTCGATCAGCGGGCGCATCACGAGCACGTGCGGGCTGTTCGTCAGGTCGACCCAGACACGCATTCCACGACCTGGCGCACCTGATCCTCCGTGAGGTCCGGCCCCATCGGGAGGGCGTAGTTCGTGCGCGCAGCCTCCTCGGTGCCGGGCAACTCGACGTCGGCGGCGATCGCCGGCTGACGGTGCACGGGAGTCCTGTAGTAGCCGCGGCCGATCGGCAGCTCGCGCTCCGAGCGCACGACGTACAGGTGGTAGGCGTGGCGCACGCCCGGCGCCACCGCGGGAAGGGTCACGTGCTCGCCGAGGCCGAGCCGCTCGTAAGCCGCGGCGGCCTCGCCGCGCCGCTCGGTCCAGCCGTCGAGCTCCGGAAGGAGGACGCGCAGCACCGCCGCCTGCAGCTCGTCCAGGCGCGAGTTGTAGCCCACGTCCGTGAACGTGGTCTTGTCCTTCGAGCCGTGGAAGCGGAGGATGCGCAGCCGCTCCGCGAGCTCGTCGTCGTTCGTGGTGATCGCGCCGCCGTCCCCCGCGCAGGGCAGGTTCTTCGACGGGAAGAACGAGAAGGTCGCGGCGTCGCCGAGCCCGCCCGCCCTCGCGCCGTCGACGCTGGCGCCCGCGGCCTGGGCGGCGTCCTCGACCACCGGCAGGCCGAGCTCGCGCAGGTCCGCGACCGGCGCGACGTTCCCGAACAGGTGCACCGGGACGATCGCCTTCGTGCGCGGCGTGAGCACCGCCTCGACGGTCTCGCGCGTGACGCAGAAGGTCGCGGGGTCGATGTCGCAGTACACGGGCCGAGCGCCGAGCACGAGCGCCGCCTCCGCCGTCGCGTAGAACGTGAAGGAGGGCATCACGACCTCGTCACCCGGGCCGACTCCGAGGGCCTTCAGCACGATCGTCAGCGCGTCGGTGCCGTTCGCCACGCCGACACAGTGCCGCACGCCGAGATAGCCGGCGAACTCCTCCTCGAAGGCCTCGACCTCCGGCCCGAGGATGTAGCGGCCGTCCCGGAGCACGCGATCGACCGCCTCGCTGAGGCGGTCGTAATAGGGCGACAGGTCGCGCGCGAAAAGCGGGACTTCGGTCATCGACAGGTCGCTACCCTACTTCGCTCTCATGGCCCTGATTGCCTCGCTCACGGACCCGATCGTCCAGGTCGCGGTGGACGTCGTGGATGCCTTGGGCCTCCCGGGAGTGTTCGTGCTGATGGTCCTGGAGAGCGCCTGCATCCCCGTGCCCAGCGAGGCCACCATGCTGTTCGCCGGCTTCAACGTCTCGCGCGGGGAATACAGCCTGTTCGCCGCCACGGCGGTTGGGTCGGTGGCGAACCTGGTCGGCTCCTGGATCGCGTACTGGATCGGGCGCGCCGGCCGCGTGGACCTCCTCGAGAAGCACGGCAAGAAGCTCCACGTCAAGAAGTCGCACCTCGAGTGGGCGGACCGCTGGTTCGAGCGCCACGGAGACGCGACCGTCTTCTTCACGCGCATGCTGCCGATCGTCCGGACCTTCATCTCGCTGCCTGCCGGCGTCGCGCGGATGCCGTTCTGGCGCTTCAGCGTCCTCACGCTCGCCGGCTGCGTGCCGTGGGTGTTCATGCTCACGCTGATCGGGAAGCAGGCCGGCGACAACTGGGAGCGCTGGAAGGACAACCTGCACTACATCGATTACGCCGTGGCCGCGCTGATCGTCGGCGGCATCGTCTGGCTGATCGTGCGCAACCGCCGCAGCCGCGACCAGGCACTGCTGGCGAAACCGCCCTAGCGCACCTATGGTGAGGAGAGGCGGGGGCCCCCAAGATGACCTCGCCGATGACACTGCCGCCGACCTCCCCTGCGCCCGTCGCGCCCGCACCATGGCGTGAGCGCACGCTCGCGCGCCTCGTGGAGCACGTGCGTGCCGTGTTGCCGGTCTCCGCCGTTGCATTCGTGACCGCGGATCGCCGCGACGCGGCCGACGCCGGCACCGCGACCTGGTTCGCCCAGGACGAGCTGCGCGACGCGATGGAGCCGTCGATGGCGAGGCTGGCAGGGGTCGGGCGCACGCTGCTGCTCCCACGCCTGGACGCGTGGCAGGCCGCACCCGAGCTGATGGACGCGATCGTCGCGGAGGTCGGCCCGGAGCGTGCACGCGACGCGTGGACGAGCTTCCGCGCGGCGTCGGTGATCGTGTGCCCGGTGCGGGGGGAGTTCGGCAGCCAGCTCGGCTCGCTTGTCGTGGCCTCGCTGAACGGGCGGCCGCTCGGGACGGAGCAGCTGCCGACGGTCGAGGCGCTGGCGGACCTCGCCGCGATGGCGCTCGAGCGCACCGACCTGCTCGAAGCCGAGGGGCGGCGCGCACGGGACGAGCTAAGGCTGAAGCGTGCCGCGGAGGCGGTCTCGGGCTCGCTCGACCCGGCGGAGGTCTACGTGCGCGTGGCCGAGCACGCGGCGTCGATCACCGGCGCGACCTGCACGCTCCTCACGCGGCTGAACGCCCGCACGGGCGAGGCCCGCACCGCCGCCGAGGTGGGCTGCTCCGAGGAGCTGGCGGCGCAGCTGTCCTCACTCGACAGCGAGTCCTACGCGCACGTCACCCGCACCCGCACCCCGCTCGTCTCGAACGGAACGGCCGCGGCCCCGCTCGGCTCCGTGATGCACGCGCCGATCGAGCTAGGCCCACGCCTGTACGGCATCCTCACCGTCGGTCACGACGAGGCCGACCACTTCGGCGAGGAGGCGCTCGAGCTGCTCGTGAAGCTGGCGCGCTCGTCGGCGGCGGCGATCGCCAACGCGATCGACTTCCAGCGCGAGCGGCGCATCGCGCGCGCGCTCACGCTCGGCTTCGTGCCCGAGTCGCTCCCCGAGCTGCCCGGCTACGAGACAGGGCTGCTCTACGCGCCCGCCGCGAACGAGGCCACCGGCGGCGACGTGTACGGCGCCTGGCCCGTCGGCGGCGACAAGATCGCCGTGCTGGTGGGCGACGTGGCGGGCAAGGGCGTCGAGACAGCGGCGCTCAGCGCGATGGTGCGCTTCTTCATCGAGGCGCGCAGCTGGGACTCGCCCTCTCCGGCGGCGGTGCTCCAGCAGGCGAACGCGATGCTGCTCGGCCGGCTGCCGCGCGACACGTTCGTCACGGCGTTCCTCGGGATCCTCTCCGAGGACTCGCTCCAGTACTGCAACGCGGGCCACCTGCCGCCGCTGCTCGTGCGCGCCGGCTCGGTCGACACTCTCGACAGCCACGGGCTGCCACTCGGGATCCTCGACCAGCACACCTACAGCTCGAGCGAGCTGCGACTCGAGCACGACGACCTCGTCTTCGCGCACACGGACGGCCTGATCGAGGCCCGCCGCTCCGGCGAGATGTACGGCGCGGAGCGGCTCGCGCAGCTGGTGGCCTCGGGGGCAAGGACCCAGTCGCCGACGGAGCTCGTGCGCACGGTGCACGAGGAGGTCACGGAGTGGGCCGACGGCATCTCGGACGATGCCGTGGCGCTGGCGCTGCGCCGCACCCGCTGACCCTCGCCGCCTCCCGCCCTGGAGTTCGCTTGAATGGACGGCGTGGCGGAGGGCGCATACGCACGTGCCGGCGTGGACCAGCTTCTTTCTGGAGACGCCGTCGCGGCGCTCGTGGGCGTGCTGTCCGGGATCCGTACCGGGCGCCCGACGCGCGCGGCGCTCGGCAGCGGGCACTACGCGAACGTCCTCCGGCTCGACGAGCGCATCGGACTGGCGCTGTCCTGCGACAGCGTCGGCACGAAGGTGATCGTCTGCGAACAGCTCGGGCGCTACGACACGATCGGGATCGACCTGTTCGGGATGAACGCGAACGACGTGATCTGCGTCGGCGCCGACCCGATCGCGCTGCTCGACTACATCGCCGTCGAGGAAGCCAACCCGGAGATGCTCGAGCAGATCGGGATCGGCCTGCGCGCGGGCGCCGAGCAGTCGGGGGCCGAGATACCGGGCGGCGAGCTGGCGGTGCTGCCGGACCTGCTCCAGGGCCATCCCTCCCCGAACGGCTTCGACCTCGTGGGGTTCTGCGTCGGGCTCGTGGAGCTCGACAAGATCGTCACCGGCGGGCGCATCGTGCCGGGCGACGCGATCATCGGCCTCCCCTCGAGCGGGATCCACTCGAACGGGCTCAGCCTGGCGCGGAGCGTGCTCACCGATCTCGACGAGGAGGTCGAGGGCGGCACGGTCGGCGACCTGCTGCTCGAGCCCACGGTCATCTACGTCAAGGCGGTGCGAGAGCTGCTCGAGTCCGAGGTGGACGTGCGCGGGCTCGCCCACATCACCGGCGACGGCTTCCTCAACCTGCTCCGGCTCGAGGCCCACGCCGGCTACCGGATCGACGCGCCGCTCCCGGTGCCGGAGGTGTTCCGGCTGATCGCCGCGCGCGGCGAGGTGGACGAGGCCGAGCTGTACGAGGTTTTCAACATGGGTTGCGGGTTCTGCGTGGTCGTCCCGCGCGATGACGCGGACACCGCCCTGGCGCTGCTCGAGGAGCGCCACCCGGGCGCCGCCGTCATCGGTCAGACCACCACCGCCACCGGAGTGGTCGAGCTGCCGAAGCAGGGCCTCATCGGCCGCCGCGGCGAGGGCTTCAGGCCGGCCGCCTAGCGCGCCGCGCTAGGACGCTTCCCAGAGCTCGCCGAACAGCACCGACATGCGCTTGGCACGCCACTCGCTCGCGAGCCGCCAGGCCTCGGCGCCGGCGCGCGGCCCGGGCAGGTCGCAGACCATCTCGAGCTCGGCGGTGGCCATGTGGCCGAAGCGGGCGAGCGCGCCGGCCACGTCCGGCCGCGACTCGGAGCTCGGCGCGGCGCCCGCGCGGAGAGCAGCGGCACGCCAGTCCTCGTAGGAGTGGTCGCCGCCCACCCAGATCTCGTCGCCGTCAGTTCCAGCGAAGGACAGCGCCGGGAACTGCAGCCGCTCGAGCTTCGAGCCGTGGCTGCCATCCGTGGCAAGCCCGGCGTCGCGCGCGGCGGAGGAGATCGTGCGCGTCCGCTCCAGATCGGCGCCGAAGGCCTCCAGGCTCCCGTGCGACTCCAGGTCGATGCGGAAGCGCTGGGTGTCGAGCCCGGCGCGCCGCGCCTCCTCCACGAGCGCCTCGGGCGCGTCGAGCTTGCGGCGGAAGCACATGAAGCCCTCGCGCAGGGCGCGCAGATAGCGCTCGGCGGCCTCGGGCCCCTGCTCGGCGGCAGCCTTGAACGCGATGCAGGCGGGATAGCTCGACCTCGGCGAGTCGCCGGACCAGATGCGCGGGTCCACCGGCATGCCGGACTCCGCGGAGTGGTCCAGCCAGTTCATGACGAGGCCAGGCAGGTCCTCGAACTCGCGGGCGAGGCCGCCCACCACGTAGGTGATGTCGACACTCGCGCCGAATTCCACCACTAGCCTGCGCAGCCGCGGCTCGGCCGCCCAGGAGGCAGAACAGGCAGGATCGGTGTGGTAGCGCACGAGTACAGCCACTGGCAAGCGGAAAATAGATGACGGTGATCGGGACTCTCATCAGCGAGCGCTACCGCCTGGAGGAGAAGATCGGCTCCGGCGGGATGTCCAGCGTCTACAGGGCGTTCGATCCGACGCTCGAACGCTGGGTCGCGATCAAGCTGATGCACCGGGACATCTCGCACGACCCCGACCAGCTCGAACGCTTCAGGCGTGAGGCGCGCGCCGTCGCGCAGCTGAACCATCCGCACGTCGTCACGGTCATCGATGCCGGCGAGGACGACGGCGCGCCCTACATCGTCTTCGAGTACGTCGAGGGCGAGACGCTCAAGGAGCGCATACGGCGGCTCGGCCGCCTACCCGTCTCCGAGGCGGTGGCCTACGCGATCGAGATCGGGCGCGCGCTCGAGGCGGCGCACCTGTCGCTGCTCGTGCACCGCGACGTGAAGCCGCAGAACGTGCTGATCGACCGCGACGGGCGCGCCAAGGTCACCGACTTCGGCATCGCCCGCTCGCTCGAGGCGCACGGGCTCACCGCCACCGGCCGCGTGCTCGGCACGACCGACTACGTCTCGCCCGAGCAGGCGCTCGGCCACGAGGTGACCGGGCAGTCCGACATCTACTCGCTCGGGATCGTGCTCTACGAGATGCTCACCGGCGAGACGCCCTTCAAGGCGGACACGCAGGTGGCCGTGGCGATGCGCCACGTGCGCGACCCGCTGCCCGACGTGCAGCGACGCCGGCCCGAGATCTCCGCCGCGCTCGCCGCGGTGGTGGAGCGCGCCACGGCGAAGGAGACGCAGAACCGCTACGCGGACGTGAGCGACATGGTCCACGACCTCGAGGAGGTCCTGGCGATCGAGGCCGCCCGGAGCGGCCACGCCACCGGCGAGGCCACCACGGTCCTCCAGTCGCTCTCGGGCGACACCGCCGACTTCGCCCCCGCGCGCCTGCGCCGCCCGAAGCGCGCGCTCGCGCTGACCCTGCTCGTGCTCGCGCTGCTCGCCGCGACGGCCGTCTTCCTCGCCACCCGCACGGAGAAGGGCACCGGCGGGCCGCTGGTGCACAAGCCGGCCGAGCTAAGTGAGGTCCGCCTCGCCGCCGGCGCGGCTCATGACTACGACCCCGAGGGCGACCACCGCGAGTCGCCGGACGCGACGGGCAACGTGCTCGACGGCAACATCAGCACGAACTGGAACACGGAGACCTACCAGGGCGGCTTCGAGGGGAACGACAAGTCGGGCGTCGGCCTCTACGTGGACGCCGGCAGGCCGATCCCGGCACGCGGGCTGACCCTGGTGACCTCGACGCCGGAGTTCAAGGCTGCCGTGTACGGCTCGGAGACGGTGCCCGACAAGCTGGCGGGGTGGGCGCGCCTGAGCGACGTCGCGACCGTGAAGGAGGACCACACCTTCCGGCTGCAACCGCGCGGAAAGCTCTACCGCTACTACCTGCTCTGGATCAGCGAGCTGCCCCCCGAGGGGAAGGCCGTGATCCAGGAGCTCTCGCTGCTGCGCTAGCGGCTCAGCTCGCCACGACCAGCACGGTCTGCAGCGAGGGGTCCGAGCAGTAGGCGATGCGGCTGCCGGCGGCCGCCTCGGCACGCAGTCCCTCGAGCAGCTCGGCGGAGATCACCTCCCCCGGCGCGAGCGCCGGGATCCCGGGCGGGTACGGCGCTGCCGTCTCGGCGCAGATGCGTCCCACCGCCCGGTCCGCGCTCACCCGCTCGCGCGGCGCGAAGAAGGCGTCGCGCGGGTCCATCGCGGTCTCGGGCCTGAGCCGCCACACCGTCGACGAGGATGCCTCCCGCGGCGTGCCGCGGCGCCGCTCGACCGAGCGCTTCAGGGCATCCGTCAGCCGTCCGACCGTCCGCTCGTCGTCCCCGATCGTCAGCAGCGGCACGAGTGTCTCGCGGTCCGCCATCTCGAGGCGCACGCCCGCCTCGAGGAGGTCGCGCTCGACGTCGAAGCCGCTCGCGCCGGTGCCCGCCAGGGTGATCACGAGCTTGAGCGGGTCGATGTCGAAGACGCTCGGCTGCGAGTCGGACAGCCTGCCGTCGAGCACCCACAGCCCCTCCACGTCGGCCATCTGCTGCCGGAAGCCGGCCGCCAGGGCGAGCGTCCGGCCGAGCAGCTCCTCTCCGCGGAGGGCCATGAGCCGGCGCGACTCGTCGAGCGAGCCGTAGATCGCGGCTGACGGGCTCGTGGTGTTCAGCGCGTCGAAGCCGCTGGCGAAGCGATCGCGGTCGACCAGGTCACCGCGCAGGAACGCGAGGGCGCCCTGCGTGAACGCCGTGAGCGTCTTGTGCGCGGACATCACCATCGCGTCGGCGCCCATCTGCAGCGCGTTCGCGGGCAGCGCGGGGTGGAGCCCGAGGTGCGAGCCCCACGCCTGGTCCACGATGACCGGAGCGCCCGCCGCGTGCGCGGCAGCGGCGATCTCGGGCAGGTTGCTGAGCACGCCGACGTAGGACGGCTCGACGACGATCACGGCGGCCACGTCCTGGTCGAGCGCGCGCCGCAGCTCGTCCAGCCGCAGGCCCGCCGCCAGCCCGCTCACCGGGTCGACGTCGGGGTGCATCCAGACCGGCGAGAGGCCGGCGAGGACCAGGCCCGCGAAGGTGGACTTGTGGACCGTCCGCGACACCGCCACGCGCGCGCCAGGAGCCCCGACGGCCAGGCAGAGCGCCTGGTTGCCGTGCGTCGAGCCACTCACGGAGAAGCGGCAGACATCGGCGCCCCAGAGCTCCGCCGCCAGCGCCTCGGACCGCAGGAGCACGCCGTTCGAGAGCTGGTTGTCGTCGGCGCCGGTCGCGAGCGGGAGATCCCGCGCGAGCAGGGCGTCGTCGAGCCAGGCGGCGCGCTTGTGGCCGGGCGTCGTGAACGCCGCGCCGGGGTCGGCGAGGAAGCGCTCCACGGCCTCGGCGACCGGGGCGTCGGACTGGGTGTCGTGCCAGCGTGTCACTCCGTCAGCCTCGGGCGTCAGGGGGTTCCGGGCGCCGGCTCGAGCGTGTCGTCCTGCTGCAGGACGCCGATCACGATCACGACCTCGCTGCCCTTGTCGACCTCCGTGCCCGCGGGCGGCCGCTGCTCGATCACCCTGCCGTCCTCGGTCGGATCGGTCACCGTGCGCTCCTCGCGCACCGGCGTGAGTCCCGCGGCGCTGATGCGCGCGCTCGCGCGGCGCTCGCCGTCCCCGAAGACGTCCGGCACGGCCACCTGCACCTTGCCCGTGGAGACTGTGATCGTCACGGTGGCGCCACGCTGCAGCTCGGTACCGCCGCTCGGGCTCTGGGAGATCACGTCGCCCTCGGGCTCGTCCGACGCCTCCTCCTCGACAGCCACCTTCAGCCCCTCGTCGCGCAGCCGCGTCTCTGCGGAATCGCGCGAGAGCCCCGTCACGTCCGGCACGGTCACCTGCTCGGGGCCGCGGCTCACGAGCAGCCGCACGCGCGTGCCCTTCGTAACCGACACGCCCTCGGGCGGGACGGTCCGGGTGGCGAAGCCGTCCTTGACCTTGTTCGAGAACTCGCGGTCGATCGTCACCTTCAGCCCTGCCCGGTCGAGCTCGTCGAGCGCCTGTTTCAGCGACAGGTTCTCGACCGGTGGCACGAGCACCTCGCCCGGTCCCCCGGACACCTCGAGCGTGACCGTCGACCCCTTCTCCGCCTGCTCGCCTGGGTTCGGGTCCTGATCCACGACCTGGTCGAACGGCTGCGCGCTCTGCACGCGCTCGGTCTGCACCTGGAAGCCCGCCCGCTCCATGATCTGGCGTGCCGTGACGAGCGGCTTGCCGGTCACGCGCGGCACGTCGCGCTTCTCGGTCGCGAGCAGGCCGCTCAGGACGAGGTAGAGGAGCACCGCCAGCAGCGCCAGCGCGAGGAAGCCGATCGTGTACCAGGGCCAGCGCCGCTCGCGCTGCGGGTCGGGGCCCGCGACGGGCGCCACCACGGCGGGCGGCGCGACGGCCACCTGCGTGGGGGCCGTCTCGGGCATCGGTATCGCCGCGAACGCGGCCGTGTCCTGCCCGCCGTTCGGCCCGGCCTCGATCTGGGCCCGCGCGCCCTCGAGCCCCGCGGCGAGGTCCTCCGCCGACTGCCAGCGCTGCTCCGGGTCCTTCGCGAGCGCCGCCATGACCACGGCCTCGAGCGCCGGGTGCACGTCGGGGCGCCACTGCGAGATCGGCGCGGGCTGCTCGGAGAGGTGCTTCAGGGCCACCGCCACGGCGCTGTCGCCGTCGAACGGAAGTCGCCCGGCGAGCATCTCGTAGAGCATCACGCCGATCGAGTAGATGTCCGAGGTGGCCGTGACGGCGTGGCCTTGCGCCTGCTCCGGCGAGAGGTACTGCGCCGTGCCCATGATCGAGCCCGTCTCCGTCATCTCGGACGCCCCGGCGCGGGCGATCCCGAAGTCCGTGACCTTGGCGTGGCCGTTCGCCTCGACGATCACGTTGTGCGGCTTGAAGTCCCTGTGGATCACGCCGTGCCGGTGCGCGAAGCCGGCCGCCTGGAGGATCTGGAGGCCGAGGTCGATCACACGCTCCTGCGGGAGCGGGGCCTCCGACGCCGCGATGTCCTTGAGCGTCCGGCCCTCGAGGAACTCCATCGCGATGTAGTAGGTGCCCTCGTGCTCTCCGCGGTCGAAGACGCCGACCACGTTCGGGTGCTGCAGGCCGGCCGCCGCCTTGGCCTCGCGCCTGAAGCGCTCCACGAACTCCTGGTCCTGGGCGAAGCGCCTGTGCAGGATCTTGATCGCGACCTGGCGGCCGAGATGCGTGTCCTCGGCGCAGTAGACATCGGCCATGCCGCCTGAGCCGAGCCGGCGCAGCACGCGGTAGCGCCCGTCGACGACGGTGTTGCCGGCCACCTCGGTCATCCGCCGCCTCCGCCCAGGAGCGCCTCGAGTACCGCCTTAGCGATCGGCGCGGCTACCGTGCCGCCCTGCCCCTGCGTGCGCTCGACGGTCACGGCGACGGCCATGCGCGGGTTCTCGACGGGAGCGAAGCAGATGAACCAGGGCTGCGTGAACTCGCGGTTCGCGCCGACCTCCGCCGTACCGGTCTTGCCCGCCACGGTGATGCCCGCCAGCGCGGCCGCGGTTCCCGTGCCCTCCTCGACGACCCGGCTCATCATCGCGGCGAGCTGCTGGGCCGTCTCGGGCTTCATCACCACTGATTGGAGGTCCGGCTGGATCCTCTCCTTCACGCGGCCGTCCTTCTGGACGATGCGGTCGGTGAGCTGCGGCTTCATCAGCCGGCCCCCGTTAGCCACGGCGGCGGCCACCTCCGCCATCTGCAGCGGGGCCGCGCGCACCTCGCCCTCGAGCCCGCCCTGCCCGATCGCCACGCGGCCGACGTCGAAGCCGTCGTCCACGAACTCGCCCTCACCGTTCAGGACCCCGCTCGGGATCATCTGGAAGGACGGGTAGTCGAGCTTCGGGTCCTCGTAGAAGCCGAAGCGCCGCATGTATTCCACGAGCGTGTCGCGGCCGATCCGCTCGCCCACCTGCGCCCAGACCGTGTTCACCGAGTTCGTGAGCGCGTCCGTGATGCTGATCTGTCCGAAGTCCTCGCCGCCGGCGTTCTCGAGCGGCACGCCGCTGATCGTCTTGGGCGAGGAGCCGTCGATGATCGTCTCGGGCTTGATCGCGCCGCTGTCGAGCGCAGCCGTTGCGGTGACCACCTTGAAGGTCGAGCCCGGCGGATAGAGCTCCTGGGTCGTCCGGTTGAGCAGCGGCTGGTTCTCCCGGTCGGCGTTCAGCTGGCCGATCTGGGAGGGGATCAGGTTCGGGTCGTACTCCGGCTCCGAGACCATCACGCGCACCTTGCCGGTCTTCGGCTCGATCGCCACGACGGCGCCCTTGCGCCCGGCGAGCGCGGCCCTGGCGGCCTCCGTGCCACGCACGTCCAGATTCGTGACGACGTCGTTGCCCTCCTTCCGAGCACTCTCGAGACCGGCCAGGATCGACTGGAACTCGTCGCGCTTGCCGACCAGCTCGTCGTTGCGGCTCAGCTCGAGGCCGCGGCGGCCGTTCCTGATGTACGAGAAGCCCACCGGATGAGCGAACGTCCCGCCGGTCGGATAGGTGCGCGTGTAGGTGCGGTCCTGGCCGCGTCCGTGGGCGCGGTTGCGCGCGAGCACGGTCCGGCCGTCCGACGCGAAGATCAGCCCGCGCGGGATGCGCTGCTCCTCGATCAGCGGCCGCCGGTTGTCCGGGTTGTCGGCGAGCGAATTCGCCTCGAGCACGGTCCAGCGCGACGTGAAGATGACAAGGACCCCGAACAGCAGCGTGAACAGGCCGAAGAGCTGGACGATCTGGCGGTTCACGCGCTCACACCAGTCCCCCGCGCCGGCGCGCCTCGGAGCGGGCGTGGTCGGAGACGATCAGTAGCAGCGCGAGCAGCACCATGTTCGCGACTATCGAGCTGCCGCCGTAGGAGACGAACGGCAGCGTGACGCCGGTCAGCGGGATCACCCGCGTGACGCCGCCGACGATCACGAACACCTGGATGGCGAGCACCGCGGTGAGACCGGTGGCCAGCAGCTTCGAGAAGCCGTCGGCGGCCGACAGCGCGGTGCGGAGCCCGCGGTAGACGAACAGCAGGTAGACGCCGATCAGTCCGGCCGCGCCGAACAACCCGGCCTCGTTCGCGAGCACCGCGTAGATCAGGTCGGTGTGCGCGGCGGGCAGGATGCTTCCGCCGCCGGGGACGTTGAGCAGCGCCTGCCCGAAGCCTTGCCCGAACAGGCCTCCGTCGGCCTGGGCGAACAGCGACTGCGCGAGCTGGTAGCCCTCGTCGTTCACCACGCCCTTGGCGAAGGGGTCGAGCCAGATGTCCACGCGCTCCTTCACGTGCGCGACGGTCTGCGACAGGTAGAACGCGCCGCCGAAGAACATCGTCGCGCCCACGCCGATCAGCGACAGCCGCGCAGTGGCCACCCACAGCAGCGTCAGGAAGCCGCCGAAGAACATCAGCGAGCTGCCGAGGTCACGGATGACGATCAGCATCAGCATCGCGAGGCCCCAGACGAGCAGCAGCGGACCGAAGTGCTTCGGCGAGGGCCGGTCGCGCACCACCGCGGCGAAGGAGAACAGGAAGACCGCGAGCAGCACCGAGCCGGCCGCGCCGAGATCGAGCACCGCGATCCCGAGCAGGGTGAGCAGCGCCGGCACCCCCCACAGGATCAGCTGGCGCTGGTAGGGCAGCGGCCGCAGCCGCGGCCGCACGAGTATGTCGCCCGTCTCGCGCAGATAGCTCGCGAGGAAGATGATGATCCCGAGCTTCGCGAACTCGGCCGGCTGGAACTGGATCGGGCCGAGCTTGATCGCCAGGTAGGCGCCGTTCACAGGTGCGCCGATCCCGGGGAGGCGAGGCATCATCAGGAGCGCGATGCTCGCCGCCGCGATCGTGTAGCGGTAGCGCTCGAGCACGTGGTGGTCCTCGACGAGCAGGATGGTGATGCAGAACAGCGCCAACCCGAACACGAACCACTGCGCCTGCTCGCGAGCCAGCTCGGGGTCGATCCGGTAGATCAGGACGAGGCCGATGCCCGCCAGCACGCTCGCGAGCGGGAACATGTACGGGTCGGCGTTCGGCAGGCGCGCGCGGATGAAGAGGTGAGCAACCACGCAGAGGCCGAGGAAGAAGGCGCCATAGGTCAGCGTGGCGTCCGAGACGTCCTGACCGCGTGTGGAGATCACCGCGGCGAAGCCGGCCGCCACCAGCAGTGACACGGGCAGCAGCCCGAACAGTTCACGGGTGCGTGCCGACATCAGCCGCCCCCGGTGTCCAGCTGACCCCGCTCGAGCGCGCGCACCAGGTCGACCGCGTCCTTGCGGCTGCGCCACTCGTGGTCGAGCACGCGGCCGCGTCGGCTGGCGGGGATCGCCCGCGCGGGCATGGCACTCGCGTAGTCCTGCTCGTAGAGGTCGACCCCGAACGGCAGCTCGTACGGGATGCCCCGGTAGACCGTGACGAGCCCGGCGTCGTTGGTCCCCACGAAGTAGACCTGACGGCTCAGGCCGTAGAGGCCTCCGACGATGGCCGCGAGGACGAGCAGTCCGAGCAGCGCGCGAAGGAAGACGCGCGGCCGGGCCGAGCGGCGGCGGCGGGGCGCGGCCGTGGGCGCGCCGTCCTCTGGGCGCGCCGCCCGCGGGTGCATCGCCGTGACGTCGGCGGCGGGCGGCGCGGCCCGGTCGGCGGTCTCCAGGTCGGACGCGTGCAGCTGGCCCGCGATCGTCTCCTCGTCGCCCGGGAGCGGCTCGGCGGGGGCGTGCTCCGCAGCGGCCGCCTCGCCTTCGCCCAGGCGGAACAGGATCACCGTGATGTTGTCCTTGCCACCGCTTTGGTTGGCCGCGAGCACGAGCTCCCCGGCCGCCTCGTCGAGCGAGCTCGCCGAGCGCATGATCGCGGCCACCTCGTCGTCGGAGATCATCGAGGTGAGGCCGTCGGAGCAGATCAGGAAGACGTCGCCGTCGCGGGTCGCGAGCGTGTAGGTGTCCACCTGGACGTCCGGCTCGGGGCCGAGCGCGCGCGTGATGATGGAGCGCTGGGGGTGGTGCTCGGCGGCCTCCGCGGTGATCTGCCCGCTGCGCTCGAGCTCGGCCACGAGCGAGTGGTCGCGCGTGAGCTGCGTGAGCTCGCCCTCGCGCATCCGGTAGGCACGGCTGTCGCCCACGTGCGCGAGGCTCACCTCGTCGCCGTCCACCTTCGCGAGCGTGAGCGTCGTGCCCATCCCTCGCCGCGACTCGTCGGCCACCGCGAGGTCGTAGATGCGCCGGTTCGCATCGCGGACGATGCCAGCGAGCTGCGCCTCCGTCGGGTCGCCCGACTCCTGCGCCTGCTCCACGGCCTCGACGGCCACAGCGGACGCGACCTCACCTGCCTTCGCGCCGCCCATGCCATCGGCGACGGCGAACAGCGGCGGCCTCACCACGAGCGAGTCCTCGTTCGCGGTGCGCTGGCGGCCCACGTCGGTGCGGCCTGCCTGCTCGACGATTCGGAGCGCCATCCGGCTACTCCTCGTAGCGGTATTCGCTGTCGCCGATCCGGATCGTGTCCGACGCGTTCAGAGGTTCGGCCGACTTCACCTGGCGTCCGTTCAGATACGTCCCGTTCGTCGAGCCCATGTCCTCCAGGTGCATCAGGCCACCGCGGTCGAAGATCCGCGCGTGCGCGGCCGATGCGAACGGGTCCTCCACGCGGACATCCGCGCCGTCGGAGCGGCCGAATACCAACCCGTCGCCCACGTCGAAGGTCGTACCCGGCTCGTGACCCATCGCGGCAACGACCAGCAGGCGCGGGGCGCCTCCGGAGCGCGGCGCCGGACTCCGCTCGCGCCTGCTCGGGCGGGGCACCTCCACCGGCTCCGCTGCGGCGACCCCTGCCGACGAGCGCGCGAGATCGCGCATGGCGCTGCGCACCACCCACAGGAGGAACAGGTAGAGGACGGCGAGGAACCCGAACTTCAGCGCTACGGCTAGCGGCTCGTCCATCCGCTAGTCGAGCTCGAAGGTCAGGTCCGTGACACCGATCGTGACTTCGTCGCCCGCTGTGAGCGCCTGGTTGTCCACGCGCCGGCCGTTCACCTTGATGCCGTTGGTCGAGCCGAGGTCGACGATGTGCCAGCCGTTCTCGTCGCGCCGCACCTCGGCGTGCCGCCGGGACACGTTCGGATCCTGGAGGACGATGTCCGCCTCGCGGCTGCGCCCAAGCACGACCCGGCTTCCGCTCAACACGTTGCGGCGGCCGCCGCCCACGAGGAGCGCCTGGCGACGGTCCGAGGCGGGCTCGATCCGGCGGGCGTCGCGGCTCGGCGAGTAGACCATGGTGTGGCCGAAGTCGCCGGCGGACGGGGCGGGCGTCTCAGGGCCCTCGACGGCCTGCTCCTCCTCGGGCTCGGCCAGCAGCTGCGCCTGGATGCCGAACTCGCCGAGGTCGAGGCGCTCGTCCGTGTGGAACTCGACCTGCGGTCGCGTGGACAGGGCGAACGACTCCTGGCGGGCGTGCTCCAGAAGGTAGTCGGACAGCTCCTTCCGCAGCGCCGGCTCGTAGCTCGCGAACTGCTCGCGGTCCTTCGGCGACAGGAAGACGCGGTAATGGTTCGGCACGTACACGCGCGACACGGAGGCCATCTGGTTGTCCTCCATCTCCTTGGCCAGCTTGTGGGCCAGCTCGACCGGCTGGACGCTCGTCCGGAAGGCCCGGCCGAAAGCGCCCTCGACCAGGCCACCGAGCTTCGCTTCGAGGTTGCGCAACATGCTCATTCCGTCTCGCAGGGTAGTCCTAAGCCGTGGTCACACGCGGCGGACGGCGCGCCAGCCGCGATCCGCCCCTGAGTTCCCGTCCGGCGGCGAAATGGAACGTGGCCAGGACGATCAGAGCGGCGGCGATGCTGCCCGCGACCCCGCCGCGGGCGCGGTCCAGCGCGAGCTCGGCCGCCAGAGCGTCGCCGAGCGCCACGTGGGCCGCGATCAGCGCGGCCGTGCAGGCCGCGGCGCCGAGCAGGTCCACGGCCAGCCAGCGGCCGCGCACGAGAAGCGCGAGCAGCACGGCCCCGGCGGCCCAGACGACCGCGGGTGCGAGTGCCGGCGTGGTCACGAGCGGCCCGAGGGCGTCGGAGGCTGCGGCCGAGATCGAGCCCTCCCAGCTCGCGCGCGGCAGCGTCCCGTCCGGGGAGCCGAACAGGAGCGTGCGACCGGTCAGGGCCTCGCCCAGCACCAGCCACCAGAGTCCGGCCGCGGCGAGACCCGCCCTGCGGGCCGGCGTGGAGGCCAGCGCAGCGCCGCCGACGAACGCGGGCGCCAGCGCGATCGTGCCGAGCAGCGGCGCCACGACCGGAACGGACCACAGCAGTCCGGCCCGTGGCAGAAGGAGGGGGACCGGGGCCGCGGCCGCCGCGATCACGAGCGCCGTGCCCTGGCGGTCCGCCTCCGGAGACACGAGCCAGCCGCACAGCCCGATGACCGCGAGGAGCCAGCCGACGCGCGGCAGCACCGCGATCGCGACCGTTGCTATCGCCGCGGCGGCCAGCGGCGAGAAGGACGGGTCGGGGCCGAGGCCGAGCAAGCAGGCGAGCACGAGGCCTCCGCCCGCGAGGCCGGCGGCCAGGCGCTCGGGCACGCGCAGGCGCGGCCGCTCGTCCGCCGGCTCGGCGCCCGACCAGAGGCCAAGCAGCGACCGCCGTTGCGTGGTGGTCGCGAGGCCCACGCGACGCAGCGTCGCGGGCTCCACCAGCCCGCCGTCGTCGGCGAGCTCCGGCTCGGCCGCGCGCAGCCCCTCCCGGAGCTGCGCCGGCAGCGGGCGGCGGGCGGGATCGATGTCCAGCGCGTCGTCGACGACGTCGCACAGCTCGAGCGGCAGGTCGCGCCGCAGCCCGGCCAGCGAGGGAAGCGGGCGCCCGAGGCGGCGCGCGGTGGCAGCCGGGCCCTGCGCCTTGACGGGATTGGTCCCCGTCCATGCCTCGTAGAGGGTCAGCGCGAGCGAGTACACGTCGCACGCGGACGTGACGCGCGTGCCCTCCGCCTGCTCGGGCGCCATGTAGGCGAGCGTGCCCACGACGTCGCCGGTGCGCGTGAGCGCGTCGCCGGAGGCCACGTGTGCCACGCCGAAGTCGGCCAGCTTGGCGAACCCCGCCCCCGCGGCGGGCTCGGCGAGCACCATCACGTTCCCGGGCTTGACGTCGCGGTGGATGACGCCGCGCGCGTGCGCGTGTTCGAGCGCCTCGCAGAGCGCCGCGCCGATGCGGGCCACGTCACGGTCCGAAAGCGCTCCCGCCTGGGTCAGCTCCGCAAGGGTTCGCCCCCGAACCAGCTCCGAGACCAGGTACACGTCGTCCTCGTCCGAGGCCAGCTCGTAGATCGCGACGATCCCAGGGTGGTTCAGGCGCGCGGCTGCCCTGGCCTCGCGCTCCACCCGCTCGCCGGCGCCCTGCTCACGCGGAATCACCTTCACGGCGACCTCGCGCTCGAGCTTCTCGTCCCACGCGAGCCAGACCACTCCGAAGCCGCCTGCGCCCAGCCTGCGCTCCATCCGGTAGCGACCCAGGATTAGGCGGGCACCCGAACCATTGCCGAGCGGTTGTGTAGGGTCCGATCCGCCCAGTGGCAGCGTGCCGGGCTCGTCCGTGAAGCCTGTCTCGGAACGTCTCATCCCAGTTTCGTGTTCGGTTTCCGGGGAGCGCGTCCTGCCCCCCATTCATACTCCCAACGAAGCGCGCACGAGACGCGCACAGCGCTAGGAGCGATTCGCCTGTCCTTTCTCGACGAACCGGACGAGCCGGCACGCCGCCCGCCTCGCCGCCCTCCGCGCGGTCCTTCCACCGACCGCCAGACGCTCATGGTGCGGCGCACCATAGCCATCGGCGGGGGCCTGCTCGTGCTGATTCTCCTGGTGCTCGGCTTCCGGGGCTGCCTCGACGCGCGCAAGGAGCGCGCGATGGAGGACTACGTCCGCAACGCCAACGAGCTGGTCAAGCTGTCCCGGGCCGAGCGGGAGCAGCTGTTCGACATCCTGAGGTCGCCCACCGGCAGCGACCAGTCGATCGATCGCCAGAACCAGGCGAACACGCTCAAGTCGGACTCCGAGGGGCTCGCCGACCGCGCGCACAACCTCAGCGTCCCCGGCGAGCTCGCCACCGCCCACGACTACTTCGTGGAGAGCCTCGAGCTACGGCGCGACGGCCTTGCCGTGGTGGCTCGTGAGCTGCCCGGTGCGCTCGCCACGGACGAGCAGCAGCAGAGCACCGGTCGGATCGCGGGAGTGATGCAGGTGTTCCTGGCGAGCGACGTGCTGCTTAAGAACCGCTACAAGGTGGCCCTGGAGGCGGCACTCGACAAGGAGAATGTCAGCGCCCCACTCCCGAGCACGGACGCGCTCACCTTCGTGAAGGTCATCGACTGGCTCGACCCGAGCTTCGTGGCCGACCAGATCGCCGGCATCCGCGGCTCTGGCGGCAGCGCCACCCCGGGCACGCACGGCAACGGGCTCGGCACGGTCTCGCTTGGCGGCGTTGTCCTCACGCCGGGCGGCAACGCCACGGTGCAGCTGACGCGCGACACGGCCTTCGACATCCAGGTCGTCAACCAGGGCGAGAGCACGGAGACCGACGTGTCCGTGACCGTGACCGTCGGCTCGGGCGCCGACGCGATCACCCTCGAGGACACGATCAACGAGATCGCCGCCGGCGAGGCCAAGACCGTGACGATCCCACTGAGCGGGCAGCCCCCGACCGGTCAGAACGTGCCGATCAAGGTGCGCGTCAAGCCGGTGAATGGCGAGCAGGTCACGGACAACAACGAGGCCGACTTCACGGTCATCTTCACCCGCTGACCCGTCTGGGTACCCTGGCGGCGTGGACGACCTGAACACGACTCAGGGCATCGTGGCGGTGGCCGCGGCGGGCCTCGCCGTTGCGGCGCTTCTGTGGGCGATCGTCCTGAGCGTGAAGCTGCGTCGGATGCGGGCGGCCCAGCGCACGATCCTTCGAGGCGAGCAGACCGATCTCGCCACGCACGCCGCGTCGCTGCAGGACGCCTTCGTCCAGCTGCGCGACTGGGTCGAGGAGGTGGCTGCCGGGCTCGAGTCGCGCGTCGCCGGAGCCGAGCGGCGCATGGAGGGCTGCATCGCGCACACCTCCGTGGTGCGCTACGACGCCATGAACGAGCTCTCCGGCCAGCAGTCGAGCACGGTCGCGCTGCTCGACGAGCGCAGGACCGGCGTCGTGATCTCGTCGATCCTGCACCGCGACCAGGCGCGCCTCTACGTGAAGCAGGTCCGCGAGGGCAATCCCGAGTACGAGCTCTCGCCCGAGGAGCAGCAGGCGGTCGAGAGCGCGATGGCGGGCACCCCAGCGAGCGCCTGATGCGCGTCGCCTATCTGGGGCCTGCGGGCACCCACAGCGAGGAGGCGCTGCGCACGTCGGCGCCGCCGGAGATCGAGGCCGTGCCGGTACCGACCATCTACGACGCAGTGATGGCGGTGCAGGAGGGCACGGCCGAGCGTGCGGTCGTCCCGATCGAGAACGCGCTCGAGGGAAGCGTGGCCGCGACGCTCGACACGCTCGCCGTCGAGGCGGCCGACGTGCGCATCGCCGCGGAGGTCGTGCACCCGATCCATCACTGCGTGGTGGCGCGCAGCGAGCTGTCGCTGTCCACGGTCGAGCGTGTCGTGTCGCACCCGCAGGCCACGGCGCAGTGCGCGCGCTTCCTGCGCGAGCATCTCCCGCATGCCGAGATCGTGAGCGCGCCCTCGACGGCCGACGCCGTGCTCACCGTCTGTGGCTCCGACGACAAGAGCGTCGCGATCGGGTCGAGCCTGGCCGCCAAGCTGTACGGCTGCGCGATCGTCGCCTCGAACGTGGAGGACCACCCGGACAACGTGACCCGCTTCGTCTGGCTCGCGCGGGCCGGCGAGGTCGGCGAGGTCGGCGCGGACCCGAAGACGTCGCTCGTCTTCTGGGGCGGCGGCGACCAGTCTCCGGGCTGGCTCGTGGCCGTGCTGAGCGAGTTCGCCGGGCGCGGCGTGAACCTCACGAGGATCGAGTCGCGACCGCGGCGCACCGGGCTCGGGCACTACTTCTTCTTCGTGGATCTCGAGGGTGCGACGGGGGCGGCTCCGGTGGACGAGGCCCTGGAGGCGGTCGCGGGCCACGTGGGCGAGCTGCGCGTGCTCGGCTCGTACGGCCGCCCTCCCTGGCTAAACTGATCGCACCGTGGCAGTTCGGGTGAGCGTGTCCTACACGACCGAGCCGGGTGACGTAGAACCAGGCCCTACGCTCGCGCTGCCCAGGGCCGGCCGGCCTGAGCAGCGCAGCACGTCCACCGGCCGCGTGTTGGTCTTGAACGCGTCGTACGAGCCGATCAACGTCTGCACGGTCCGGCGCGCCGCTGTCCTGATCCTGAAGAACCGCGCCGAGATCCTCGAGGAGAGCGACTGGAAGCTCCACTCCGAGACCCTGACGCTCGCGCGCCCGGTGGTAATCCGCCTGCTCACCTACGTGCGGATCCCGCGCGACGCGCACCGCCGCAAGATCACGCGCCGCGCCGTATTCGCGCGCGACCGCTGGACCTGCCAGTACTGCGGCCACGAGCGGGGCAACCTCACCGTCGACCACGTGATCCCGCGCTCGAAGGGCGGCCCTTCCACCTGGGAGAACATCGTGACCTGCTGCGCACCCTGCAACCGGCGCAAGGGCGACCGCCTGCCGCGACAGGCCAACATGGTGCCGGCACGCGCACCGAGGGCGCCCAACCCGGCGATCTTCATCCACGTCGCGGCGCCGACGATCCCGGCCGCGTGGGAGCGGTACCTCGTGGTGGCGGCGTGACCGTGCCGGACCCGCCACGGCCCGGCGACGTGGCGCCGTACGTCGAGGACGACCGCCCCGCCACGCTCGGCGATGTCCGTGGCCTGCGTCGCTGGCTGGCGGTGACCGCCGTGTGGGCCGTCGCGGCCACGGCGCTCGGTGTGTTCGCCCTGATCGAGGCGAACAAGAACGACGACGCGGCCACGTCGCGCAGCGCCGGCGAGCTGTCGCGCGTCCAGCGCGACCTGAACAACCGGATCGACGATCTCGAGTCGCGCATCGACAAGCTCCCGACCTCTGACGACCTGCGCAAGCTCGAGAACCGCGTGAACGACGTCGAGGACGCGGCCGACAAGACGCGGACGGACGTGAAGGACATCCAGTCGAGCCTCGACGACCTGGAGCAGCGGGTCGAGGACGTCGAGCAGCAGCAGGAGTCCGCCGCGACGCAGACGACGACCACTCCGTAGCGCTGCCGGCGGTCCGAGGTCGATTACTCCCGCATAGCGGGAGAAAGTGACCAAGCCCCCCGCCGCGCCCGCCTCCGCGTCTGCTTCAATTCCCGGACCAGGGAAAGGAGGTGGTCCGAGCTTGACTGACAGAATTCTTGGGACCCTGGAGGTGTCCGGCCGCTAGACGACCGGAGCTGGACCCCGTCGTGTGGGAGGTCGCGGGCGTGCCCGCGACGGACCAATCGATTAGCGGAGTCCAACCGTGACACCGTCGGCGAATATCTGGCCGGGGTTGGTCCCGCCGGCCGCAGTAGAGCCGCCGATCATGTCCAGCAAGCACTAGGAGGGGCGTCCCGAGAGGGGCGCCCCTCTCTTGTTGGGCAAGCGGCGAGCGGTGTCCGCCGCGCCGCGCCGGTTACTCGGTCGAGTCCTCGTCGGAGCCGTCGTCGTCGGCCGCAACGGTCTCGTCGGCCGCAACGGTCTCGTCGGCCTCCACGGTTTCGTCGCTGCCGGTCTCGTCGATAACGGCGGCGTCGACGATGGCGTCATCGCCGGGCAGCTCGTCCTGGACCTCGGCCGAGGTGTCCGCGGCGCTCTCCATGACGAGCGCGACCGCGCTCACCGTGTCGTCCTCGCGCAGGTTCATCACCCGCACGCCCTGGGCGGGCCGGCCCTGCTTCGAGATGCCCTTGACGGAGGTCCGCTGGACCATGCCGTTCTGCGAGATGAAGACGAGGTCGTGGTGCTCGCGCACGATCAGCGCACCGGCGAGGCCGCCCTTCTTCTCGGTGAGCCCGATCGTCTTGACGCCCATCGAGCCACGTCCCTTGACCGGGTACTCCTCGATCGCGGTGCGCTTGCCGTAGCCGTTCTCGGTCACGACGAGCAGCTCCATGTCGGGGCGCACCACGTCCATCGCGAGCACGCGGTTATCGCCGCGCGAGACGTTCATCCCCTTCACCCCCGCGGTGTCGCGGCCCATCGGACGCACCTGGTCCTCGTTGAAGCGAGCCGCCTGCCCGGAGCGCGACACCATGATGATGTCGTCGTCGCCGCTCGTCCGGCGCACGGCGACCAGCTCGTCGTCGTCGCGGATGTTGATCGCGATGATGCCGTCCGCCTTGATCGGCGTGTTGTAGGCGAGGAACTCGGTCTTCTTGATCTGACCCTTCCTCGTGGCGAAGACGAGGTACTTGTCCTCCTTGAAGTCGCGCGTGGCCTGCACGGCCTGGACGCGCTCGCCCTCGCGCAGCGGCAGCAGGTTCACGAGCGCGCGGCCCTTCGCGGTTCGCGACGCCTCGGGGAGCTCGTAGACCTTCTGCCTGTACACCTTGCCGCGGTTCGTGAAGAAGAGGAGGTAGTCGTGCGTCGAGCTCACGAAGAGGTGCTCGATGTAGTCCTCGTCCTTCATGTCCATCCCGGTGACGCCGATCCCGCCGCGCTTCTGCTGGCGGTAGGTGGCGAGCGGCAGCGTCTTGATGTAGCCGGAGCGGGTGATCGCGATGACCATCTGCTGGTCGGCGATCAGATCCTCGATGTCGATCTCGTCCTCGGAGTGGATGATCTCCGTGCGACGGTCGTCGCCGTAGCGGTCCTTGATCTCGAGCAGCTCTTCGCGGATCAGGGCCATGACCTTGGCCTCGTCGCCGAGGATGTCGCGCAGCCAGCGGATGCGCTCGACGACGTCGGCGTGCTCGGTCTTGATCTCGTTCGTCTGCAGAGCGGTCAGGCGCTGGAGGCGGAGGTCGAGAATGGCCTGCGCCTGGATGCGCGTGAGCTCGAAGCGCTCCATCAGACCGTCGCGCGCGACGTCGGGGTCGCTCGAGCCGCGGATCAGCTCGATGACCGCGTCGATGTTCTCGATCGCGACGAGCAGGCCCTCGAGGATGTGGAGGCGGGCCTCCTTCTCGCGCAGCTCGTACTTCGTGCGCCGCACGATGATGTCGGTCTGGTGGTCGACGTAGTTCTTGACGATCGGCAGCAGGCCGAGCGTCCGCGGCACGCCGTCCACCAGCGCGACCATGTTCACGCCGAACGTGGTCTGCAGCTGCGTGTGCTTGTAGAGCTTGTTGAGGACGACCTTGGGGATCGCGTCGCGCTTCAGCTCGATCACGAGCCGGATGCCCGACTTGTCGGACTCGTCGCGAAGATCCGAGATCTCCTTGAGCCGGCCGTTCTGGACCTGCTCGACGATCTTCTGCATCAACCCGCTGCCGTCACCGCGCCCGTCGCCCTTGTAGACCTGGAAGGGCATCTCGGTGACGATGATCGCCTCCTTGCCCTGGCGCAGCGGCTCGATGTGCGCGCGGCCGCGGATGACCACGCGCCCGCGGCCGCTCTCGTACGCGTCGCGGATGCCGCCGTGCCCGACGATCATGCCGCCTGTCGGGAAGTCCGGGCCCTTGATGTGCTTCATCAAGCCCGTGTATTCGATGTCCGGGTTGTCGATGTAGGCGACGACCGCGTCGATCGTCTCGCGCAGGTTGTGGGGCGGGATGTTGGTGGCCATCCCGACGGCGATGCCCGACGAGCCGTTGACCAGCAGGTTCGGGAAGCGCGCCGGCAGGACGAGCGGCTCCTGGCGCGACTCGTCGTAGTTCGGCCCGAACTCGACGGTGTCCGCGTCGATGTCGCGGAGCATCTCCGTGGCGAGCCGCGAGAGGCGCGCCTCGGTGTACCGCATGGCGGCCGGCGAGTCGTTGTCGATCGAGCCGAAGTTGCCCTGCGGGTCGATCAGCGGGTAGCGCATCGCGAAGTTCTGGCCCAGCCGGACCAGAGCGTCGTAGATCGCCGAGTCGCCGTGGGGGTGGTAGTTCCCCATGACGCCGCCGACCACGTTCGCGCACTTGCGGTGCGGGCGCCCGGGCTGGAGCCCGGAGTCGTACATCGAGTAGAGGATGCGTCGGTGGACCGGCTTCAGCCCGTCGCGCACATCCGGCAGCGCGCGGCCCACGATCACGCTCATCGCATAGTCGAGGTAGGAGGAGCGCATCTCCTCCTCGAGCCCGCGCGGCTCGACGTTTCCGCCTGTCAACTGATCGATGCTCATCTCTACACGTCCAGGTTCGTGACTTCGCGTGCGTGGTTCTCGATGAACTCACGCCTCGGCTCGACGGCATCCCCCATCAACATCGAGAAGATCTGGTCCGCCACGCTCGCGTCGTCGATCGTGACCTGCTGGAGCGTGCGGCTCTCCGGATCCATGGTGGTGTCGAAGAGCTGGTCGGCGTTCATCTCGCCGAGGCCCTTGAAGCGCTGGAGCGGCACGCCGTCGCGGCAGATCTCGAGCACCCTCGCGCGGAGCTCCTCGAACGACAGGGCGTCGTTGTCCTTCTTGCCGAGCACCACGTGGAACGGCGGTGCTCCCGCAAGCTCCTGAAGCTCCTTGTGGATCTTCACGAAGCCGCGGTACTCGGGCGTCTCGAAGAGCGCCCGTGCCAGCCGGTACGTCTTCGCGGTGCCGGTCTTGCGCTCGATCACCATGGCGACGACCTCGCTGTCGGTCTCCCCCACGAGGGAGGTCTCGTACGCCTCGCCCTCGTGGTCGTCCGCCTTGAGGAGCTCGATGACGGCCTCCGGATCGGTGGCGCCCTCGTCGAGCAGCGCCGACTCCTCGAGGAAGCTGATCGGGTCGTGGCCCCACTCGGCCCTGAGCGCCGCGGCCCAGCCCTCGTACTGCTTCAGGAGGCGGCCGTATTTCTGCCAGCGTGCGTGCGTGAGGCTGAACGCCCTGCCCGCGCGGTCCGTCACGTCGAGCTTCTCGAGCTTGTCGCGCAGCAGGACCTCCTCGAGCTCGGACTCCTTCTCGATGTAGACGTCCTGCTTGCCCGACTTGATCTTGTAGAGCGGCGGCTTCGCGATGTACACGTAGCCCTCCTCGATCAGGTCGCGCATCTCGCGGTAGAGGAAGGTGAGCACGAGCGTGCGGATGTGCGCGCCGTCCACGTCGGCGTCCGTCATCACGATCACCTTGTGGTAGCGCGCCTTCGTGATGTCGAACTCCTCGCGGATCCCGGTGCCGATCGCCGTGATCAGCGCCTGGATCTCCTTGTTCGAGAGGACCTTGTCGATGCGGTTCTTCTCGACGTTGATGATCTTCCCGCGCAGCGGCAGGATCGCCTGCGTGTTGCGGTCGCGGCCCTGCTTGGCCGAGCCGCCGGCTGAGTCGCCCTCGACGATGAAGATCTCCGCCAGCGCGGGGTCGCGCACGGAACAGTCCGCGAGCTTGCCGGGCAGCGTGGAGTTCTCGAGCGCGGACTTGCGCCTGGTGAGATCGCGCGCCTTGCGGGCGGCGTCACGAGCGCGCGCGGCATCGACGGCCTTGCGGATCGCCTGACGTGCCTCGGTGGGATTCTCCTCGAGGAACTCGGCCAGGCCCTTGTTGACGGCCGCCTGGACGAAGCCCTCGACGGGGGGGTTGCCGAGCTTCGTCTTGGTCTGGCCCTCGAACTGCGGGTCGGCGATCTTCACGGAGATGATCGCGGTGAGGCCTTCGCGGACGTCCTCGCCCTGAAGGTTGGGGTCCTTCTCCTTCAGCTCGCCCACCTGACGTGCGTAGGCGTTGACCGTGCGGGTCAGCGCGGAGCGGAAGCCCGAGAGGTGCGTGCCGCCCTCGTGCGTGTTGATGTTGTTGGCGAAGGAGAGGAGCGCCTCCTGGTAGGAGTCGTTCCACTGCATCGCGACCTCGACGTCGCCGACATCGCTCGAGTCCTCCAGGTAGACGATCTTCTGGTGCAGCGGCGTGCGCGTGCCCTGGCTGTGCAGGTACTTGACGAAGTCGACGATGCCGCCGTCGTACTGGAACGTGGTCTCGAAGCGCTCGGTGCCGCGCTCGTCGCGGAAGCCGATCTTCAGGCCCTTCGTGAGGAAGGCCATCTCGCGGAAGCGCTGTTCGAGCGTCTGCCGGTCGTACTCGATCGTCTCGAAGATCTCGAGGTCCGGGAGGAACGTGATGCTGGTGCCGCGCCGGTCGGTCTTCGTGCCCTTCTCGAGCGGGCTCACGGGAGCGCCGCGCTCGTAGGACTGCGTGTGCTCGAAGCCGTCGCGCCAGATCGTCAGGTGGAGCCACTCGGACAGCGCGTTGACCACCGAGACGCCGACCCCGTGGAGGCCGCCCGACACCTTGTAGCCGCCACCGTCGCCGAACTTGCCGCCCGCGTGGAGGACCGTCAGCACCACCTCGGCCGCCGGCTTGTTCTCCTTCTTCATGATGTCCACGGGAATGCCGCGGCCGTTGTCCGTGACCGTGACGCTGTTGTCCGGGTGGATGGCGATCTCCACCTCGGTGGCCTCGCCGGCGAGCGCCTCGTCGACCGAGTTGTCCATCACCTCGTAGATCAGGTGGTGGAGGCCACGCTGGCCCGTCGACCCGATGTACATGCCGGGCCGCTTGCGAACAGCCTCGAGGCCCTCGAGGACGGTGATGTCCTGAGCGTCGTACGAGCCGTTGCCGCTCGCGCCGTTCTTCTTCTCGGGCTGCTTCGCCAAATCGTTCCTTCCATTGCGCGGCTGGCGGGTGAGGCCGCCGCATACTGCGAAAAGCCCCGACACCGGAAACCCCTGTCCGCCGGGTCGGGGCGCTACATAAGACCGCTCTAGATACTAGCAGGCTACCCCCCTAATCGGACGGCTCCGAGCGTTACAAAATGCCCGCAAATCGCGGGTAAATAGCCACTTTCAGCGACGGTTCGGCGGGTTACAAACTCCCCGCAAATCGCAACAAAGTAGTACCTTTCGGCTACTGGTTCGGGGCCGAACCAACGACGAAGCGCAGCTTCTTCACCGAGCCGGCCGTCGGGCGGCCGCTCGCCGCGCCCAGCGCATCCCCGAAA